>JAOTWC010000057.1 GCA_029863105.1 Gemmatimonadota bacterium
ATGTGTGATTCGACGCCTACCGGAGAAGAATTGGCCCTGGCCAAGAATGCCCTGACACTGTCCCTGCCGCTCCAATTCGAGACAAAGGGCCAGATCGCAGGCCGGCGTGTTGAGTCCGTAACGTACGGACTTCCCGCTGACTACTGGGAGGACTACGCCGATGAAGTTCGCGCCGTGACGGCGGACGAGGTGGCGACGGCAGCCCGCCGTTTCCTCGACCCTGGCGGACTCGTGCTGCTGGCGGTGGGAGATGTGGCCCGATTCGCCGACGATCTGGCCGAGTTCGGCAACGTGGAGGTCGTTCCGGCGACAGCTTCGGGAGAGCCGTCATGACCACGGATGGTTCCACCGGTACCGGGTGCGTCACGAGCCGATGTGTCTATCGGGGTTCTGTACTCGATGTGCGAGTGGACACGGTTCGATTCCCGGACGGCACGACGGCCGACCTGGAGATCGTACGACATCGCGGTGCCGCCGCGGCCCTGCCCGTTCTGCGCGCTGAGGAACGTGCCGATGGCGGAACCGGACCAGCCGTCGTGCTGTTGCGTCAGTACAGGTATGCCGTGGGTCGACCGCTGTGGGAAGTGCCTGCCGGCAAACTCGACGACGGTGAACGACCGGAAGAATGTGCTCGCCGGGAACTCCGGGAGGAGGCCGGGATTGTCGCGGCCGTCGTGCGACCCCTGGCTTCGCTGCTGACTACGCCGGGCTTCACGGACGAGACGATCCACCTGTTCCTGGCGACGGACCTCGAGTTCGTGGAGCCGGAACGCGAGGCACACGAGTTCATCGAAACGCACCTTCTGGACCTTGGCACGGCGCTCGAAATGGTCGACCGCGGCGAAATTGTGGACGGAAAGACCATAGCGTCCCTGTTGTTAGCGGTTCGTACTCTGCGGGAGAGCGGCGAACATGCGGGTTGAACCTCGAGTCAACCCTGTGCCCCGTTCAGGTGTCCGATTATATTGGGATGCTGTGGGGAACGTGTGCGGTGGCTATCCGGGCTTCGAGAGAGCCCGGAACCGAGGAGCGTGACATGGCGAAGGTTCGAATGCAGCAGACCACGTTTCCGGTCGAGAAAATCGCTCGATCGGAACTGAAAGAATTCGATGACGCGGCGCTGGTCGCGGCATATCTGGCGGGGACACGCCCGGCGTTTCAGGAACTTGCCGAGCGGTATCACACGCGTCTGCTGAACTTCATCTACCGAACGATAGGCGATCGGGATCGAGCGGAAGATCTGGTCCAGGAGACCTTCGTCCGTGTGTATCGGCACCTGCATCGGTTCGATCCTACCAAGAAGTTCTCCACCTGGATCTACACGATTGCCAGCAACCTGGCCAAGAACGAGCTCCGCAATCGGTCTCGTAATCCGATGGTTCTGTTCCAGGCGATCAAGAAGCACTGGGATGCCGACCATCGACCGCTCCAGTGGGAGGACTCGACGTACTCTCCGGACGACCTGTACCGAAAGCGCCATCTCCGCGAGCAGGTAGAGAAGGCCGTGGCGGAATTGCCCGAGCACCATCGGGTTGTGTTCGTGCTCCGCGAAATGGAAGGCAAGACGTACGAAGAAATCTCGGAGATTACGGGCGTCACGCTGGGTACCGTGAAGTCGCGCCTCAATCGGGCGCGGAACCGGTTCGCGCAGATCGTCGGACCGATGCTCGAGTAGCTTACCCTCGCGACCTTCGACAAGATGAAAACGGCGGCCTGGCAGGCCGCCGTTTTTATTTCCGATCATCCGAGATCCGGCGGAACTCGGTTCACTCGAGGGCGTAATAGGATGTCGCGAGAGGGACTTCGGCGCCGGATGTCGGCCGCGCCGGGATGCCAGTCGAACATGAAACGCGAAGCAGAGACTATGCGGTGTACGCCATTTCTCGAAGGATACACGGAGTTTCGGGACGGGCTCCTCGCCCCGGCCCGTGAGGCTGAATTTCGTGCGCATATCAGGGATTGCCCGGAATGCCGTCGCTACGATCGCGTTGTCGGCCATTCGCTCGCACTGCTCGCCGAACTGCCGCAGCCGGAGTCTTCCGACGATTTCATGACCCGGCTGCAACACCGCGTCTACAACGTGGATCAGGGCGTCGTCGATTCGGGCTCGAACCGGCTCCTCGGGAGCGCTGCGCTGATTGGCGTTGCCGCGGTGGGAGTCCTGGCGCTGTTCTGGCTGCCGTTTGCAGCGAGTGTTCCGGTCGAGTGGGAACTCGCTCCGGTTGCCGCAGAAATGCCGTCCGGACACCTTGTGTCCGGTACGGATAACACGCCGTCACTCCTCAGTCCCGGTCCCTTCGTGGTGCCCGTGAGTCTGTTGGATGAGCGGGCCCCCGAATCGTATCTGGACGGCGAGCTCGAATGGCTTCCACGCAAACAGCCGGGTCCGAGAGCCTTCCTCATGGCGGATCTGCGCTAGCAGGTTCCCGCCCCGGACGGCTGCCATGAGCCTGTCTGCGGACCAGCGGCTGACGCGCATCATTGAAAGCGGCAGTCTCTCCGGTGCGTTCTTCCTGCACGGAGAGTCCTCTCGCCTGCGCGACGAAGCGGCGCGCCGCCTGGCAGACGCGGCGCTCGACCCGCAGACACGCGACTTCAATTTCGACGTGTTTCGAGGGGGAGAGGTAACGCCCGAGGCGATCGCCTCGTCGCTTGCCATGCCGCCCGTCATGGCTCCCAGGCGCGTCGTCCTGCTGTACGATGCCGAACGGCTTACACCGACCTCCTGCTCCGTCGTCGAATCCGTGCTGGACAAACTTCCCGACGACATCACGCTTATCGTAACCGCCACGATCCCAGACAGGTCGAAGAAGGCCTTCTACAGGCGCCTGAAAGAAGGGGCCACAGCCATGGAATGGAAGTCACCGCGAGACGCGGAGATTCCAGGCTGGTTGCTGGAGCGGGCGCCGGAGAAGTTCGGCGTCGCCATCACGCCCGCCGCCGCGCAGGCTCTGGCGGGCGCCGTGGGAGCGGACCTCGGTCTCCTGGAGGCCGAGCTCGAGAAACTGGCCGGCGCCGCGACCGACGGCAGCATCGGAGTCGAGCTGATCACCGCCCTCGTGCCGAACGTGCGCGAGGTGAACCGGTGGCAATGGATCGATGACGTGGCCGACAGGAGGTATACGGAGGCACTTCGGCAGCTGCCCGCGCTTCTTGCCGCTCCGGGAGAGAGCGCGGTCGGGCTGCTGATCGCGCTCGTCGAACACCATCTGCTGCTCGGTATCGCCGTCGAGGGGGGAGCCGGCCTGGTGGGGCGCACCCTGGACCGGATCGGCAAGCCCTACCTGAAGTTCAAGACCCGAACTCTGGGCGCCCAGGCGCGCGGATGGACAGTCGCCGGAATCGATTCTGCTCTCCGTGCCATGCTGGAAGCCGATAGGAGAGCCAAGACGGGCGCCTCGGATCGGGAATGTCTCGAACAACTGCTGCTTGGTCTCGAGGTCGAGCAGCGGCGCCGGGACTGCGCATGAGTCGCCGACATGTCACGCGCCTGGCAGTCGTGCTCCTGTTGGGTGGAGTGAGCAGCGTGTCGGCCCAGTCGCCCAGTCTTGATGTCGTCGAAGCAGCCGCTGATCGCGGCGATACAAGGGCGGCAAGAGTCGAACTGGAGGAGTGGCTGGCGTCCAATCAGAGAACTGCGGCCCGCGGCGAGCTCACCAGAGCGCGGTTCCTGCGTGGACGGCTGATGAGCGATGCGGACTCCGCCGAAGTGGAGTACCTGCGTGCGGCGATCGACGGGCATGGCCCGTTCGCGGCACTGGCCCGTCTGCGCCTGGGCCAGTTGCAGCTGGCGAAGGGCGATCTGAGGAGGGCGGCGGAGCACTTGGCGCAGCTCAGAGCGGACGATCCCGACGGCTCACTCGTGCCGACGTCGTGGGTGTGGACGGCGAGAGTCGCCGAAGCCATGGGAGATGCGGCCACCGGCTGCGCGGCGTGGGCGGCTGCACGCGCCTCGCTCGACCCTGCGGATCCTGCATATGCCGAGGTGGAGCAGAGCCGTTCGCGCTGCGAGGAAGCGGACCGACAGCCCGGCGAGGTCGTCACCTATACGGTTCAACTCGGCGCGTTCGGGACGTCGGAGGCGGCCGTGCGCTTGCGGGACGGCGCCGCAGATATAGGTGTTGCCGTCCGGGTCGAAGCACCTTCCGGGGGGGTTCATGTGTTCCGCGTACGTGCCGGTCGATTCGGTACGCGGGAAGCGGCCGACATGCTGGCCGGTCGGTTCCGCCGTGAGGGGTTCGACGCGATCGTTGTGCCGGAGGAGCCGTGAGCCAGACCACCACCCATACGCCCCTGATCCAGCAATACCTGGACATCAAAGCGCAACATCCGGACTCGATCCTGTTCTTCCGGGTCGGCGATTTTTACGAGATGTTCTTCGACGATGCCCGGGAGGGAAGCAGGTTGCTCGGAATCACCCTCACCTCGCGCAACAACGGGAGCTCCGATGTGCCGCTCGCCGGTGTCCCGGCAAAGGCGCTCGGTGACTATCTGCCGAGGCTCGTGCGCGAAGGAAGGAGGGTGGCCGTTTGCGAGCAGATGGAAGACGCGGCACAGGCCGACGGACTGGTACGCCGCGAGGTCACGGAAGTCATTACACCCGGTGCAACCCTGGACGACAGCCTGCTCACCGCCGGCCGGAACAACTTTCTCGCGGCAATCAACTACTCGGATTCGAACGCCGACAGTGCCGTGTCGACGGTGGACCTGTCGACGGGTGAAACCGAAGTATGGGAGTGTCCGACGGAGAATCTCGCAGACGAATTGGGCCGCATCGGACCCTCCGAGGTGCTCGTGTCGACCGAGGCTGCAGGCCCGGACGGACCGTGGCTGGGAACGAGCCGTGAAGCGTGGAAGTTTGCCCCTGAAGTAGGCGTCGAGACAATCCGCCGCGTGTTCAAGATAGCCGGCGTTGAAGGACTGGGGCTGGTTCCCGGAGCCGACGACCATCTCATCGGTGCGGTCGGAGCCGTGCTCTCCTACCTGGAAGAGGTGCGGCCAGCCGGAATATCGCACCTCGGACTGCCGGTCGTGCATCGGCGGGGCGGCTACCTCTATCTCGACGAGATGACGCGGCGGAATCTCGAACTCGTGGATCCGATTCGCGCCGGCGAAGGCAGCACACTCCTCGCCGTGCTGGATCGCACGCTTACGGCCATGGGGCGCCGGGCCATGCGCCGCAGATTGCTCCATCCGACGCTGGATCCCGCGGAGATCGGCGACCGACTCGACGCGGTGGAGGAACTTGCCGACCGAACCGATACCCGCCAGTCCATGCGAGCATCGCTCTCAGGGATTCGAGACATGGAGCGACTGACCACGAAGATCGCTGCCACCCGGATCTTGCCGCGAGAACTCCTGGCCCTGGCGGCGTCGCTGGAAGCCCTCCCTGAGCTCGCGCAGACTCTCGAGCCCCCCCGCTCGCGCCGCCTCCGGGACCTGGTCGACGGGCTCGTCGGACTGGAGGACGTCCGCGAGCGCATCGAGCGCACGATTGACGCCGAGGCGCCGCCGGCGCTCGGAGCCGGCGGTGTCATCCGCCCGGGCTGCTCGGAGAAGCTGGACGGGCTCCGCAGGGCCAGGGAAGAGGCGGTCGAAGCGATCGCCGAGCTTCAGACCTCGGAGCGGAAGGCGACCGGCATCGACAATCTGAAGATCGGGTTCAACAAGGTTTTCGGGTATTACCTGGAGGTCACGCGTTCGCAACTCGATCGCGTCCCGGAACATTATCAGCGACGACAGACCCTCACCGGGGCGGAGCGGTTCGTGACGCCCGAGCTCAAGAGCTGGGAACAGGCTGTCGTCGAGGCCGACGTGGGGATCGAAGCGCACGAAGCGGCGCTGTTTCGAGAGCTGAGAATGTCGCTTGTCGCCGATGTGGGTCGGATTCAGGCGGCGGCTCGGAAGGTGGCAGAGCTGGACGTGTACGCCGGACTGGCGGAGGCCGCCGTCCGCGGCAGATATGTTCGGCCGGTGATCACCTGCGAATTCGGCCTCGACATTCGTGCCGGGCGACATCCGGTCGTCGAGCAGATGATCAGCCGAGAGTCATTCATCCCGAATGACGTGCTGCTCGACGAGGACCATTTCGTCATGGTGCTCACCGGCCCCAACATGGCGGGGAAGTCGACGGTATTGCGCCAGGTCGGGCTTATCGTGCTGATGGCCCAAATCGGCTCGTTCGTGCCGGCGGACGCTGCGCGGATCGGGCTGTGCGACCGCGTGTTCACACGCGTTGGGGCGTCGGACAGTCTGTCGAGCGGGCACAGCACGTTCATGGTCGAGATGACCGAAACGGCGACGATTCTCAACGGAGCCACGGAGCGCAGCCTGATACTGCTCGACGAAATCGGTCGCGGCACCTCGACGTATGATGGTGTGGCGATCGCCTGGGCCGTAACGGAGTACATACACGAGAGGCTGGGGGCGCGGACGATCTTCGCCACGCATTATCACGAACTCGTGGAGCTGGCTGACTCGCTGCGCGGCGTGGCGGCCTGGAACGTTGCCGTGCGCGACACGGGCGCCGATATCGTGTTTCTCCGCCGGCTGGAACCCGGTGGCTGTGACCGATCGTACGGCGTGCATGTGGCGCGGCTTGCGGGCATTCCCGCCGCGATCGTCGAGCGCGCGTCTGACGTGCTGCACGAATTGGAGCAGGGTACCGGTGGCGGTACTCGCCTGTCGCACCTGACGGACATCGAACGCGGACAGCTGTCGCTGTTCGAGCGCAAGGAATCCGAGTTGACAGAGCTGTTGAGCGGCTACGACACAGATGAGATGACTCCACTGGAAGCTCTGATGGCGCTCATCGATCTCAAACGCATCGCCGAGGATGACGGATGATCCGCGTCGTGCGAATGAATCTGATGGCGGGTTTTGTAGCGTGCCTGACCGGTTGTGCCGACACGTCACGCGCCGTGGGCGGACTGCAACTCGGCGTCCAGGATGCACCCCTGCGGCCCCCATCCCGAATCGATGATGGCCAGCCTTTCCAGTTCCCGACACAGGCCTGGCAGGAAGGCGTCGGCGGAACCGCGGTGCTCAAGCTGCTGATCTCCCGGCAGGGCACCGTGGACTCGGTGATGGTTGTCGAGTCCAGCGGACACGCATCCCTTGACTCGGCCGCGCTCGCACAGGCGTCCGGGTTGCGATTCGTGCCGGCGACACAAGGAGGGGATCCGGTTCAGGTGTGGGGTCGGTTGCCAGTAATCTTTCCTCGGTCCGACGGAACGGAGCCAGATGCAGACTCGCCATAGGCAGCCATACGACAGCATCCGCGACTGCGACACCGGGCATCGCTGCATGTCGAAGGTCTGCAACGAGGTCTGGCTGAGGGAGCAGGGCCTCATGGAGCCCGCTGCGTGACAGCCCTGAGGATCGCCGTCCTGCTCGGAGGAACGAGTGAAGAACGCCGCGTGTCACTTGCCAGCGGCCGCGAGGTCGTCGCGGCTCTTCGTGGTCGCGGGCACCAGGTCGTGCCGGTGGATCCTGCGTTCGGCGCGATTCCGCCGGCCGAGGAAGCTCGCTACCTGGAGGGCGCCGTCGGAGACGAGCCGCCGACGCTCGATGAACTCCGCGAAATGGGGAAAGTGGCCCTCGGAGCAGCGCTGGCCGAATTGCCGGCGCTCCGCAACTCCGAAGTCGTTTGGCTGGCTCTGCACGGTGGCGACGGCGAGAACGGTCGTATTCAGGCCATGTTGGACCTTGCCGGGATCCCGTACACCGGTTCCGGAGTGGTCGGAAGTGCGATCGCATTCGACAAGCGCGTATCGAAGGAACTGCTCTCCCATGCCGGCGTTCCCACTCCGGCGTGGACGACTCGTGATGCGGGGGTGGACGAGATTCTGCGCGAGCTGGGCCTGCCGCTGGTGGTCAAGCCAGCCAACGGCGGGTCGACTGTCGGGCTTACGGTCGTCCGCGATGCGGAGTCGCTTTCCGGGGCGATGCACGTCGCCGCCGAGTATGATCGGGACGTGTTGTGCGAGGCCTTCGTCGAGGGTCGCGAGCTGACCGTGACGGTGATCGATGGAGAAGCGTTGCCGGTCGTGGAAATCATCCCGGGGAATGAGATCTACGACTATGAGTCGAAGTACACGCCCGGTAAGTCGAAGTACGTCGTGCCGGCCGACCTGCCACCGGCAGTGACCGCCGAGGTGTGCCGCCTCGCGGTCACCTCGTTTTACGCGCTTCGTCAGGAATCCTACAGCCGCGTCGATTTCCGGTTACGCGACGACCAGACCGCCTGGTGCCTGGAGGCAAACAGTCTGCCCGGCATGACGGCCACCAGCCTGGTGCCCAAGGCGGCTGCTGCAGCCGGGATCGGTTTTCCGGAGCTGTGC
>JAOTWC010000058.1 GCA_029863105.1 Gemmatimonadota bacterium
CCACACCTGCTCCCGCGGGACAGCCTGTGCCTCGAACTCTCGGAACCAGCCGACGGACGGCAACCGGATGAACACGACCTCTCCTCCCCGAGCCCGGATCGCCTCGACATCCCGGTGCAGATTCGCCAGGGCATTCTCAAACATCTCCCGGGCTACATCCTCCGGTGGCGGCGGCGGAGCACTCTCGATGAACTCTTTCCAGATGTCCGTGACCAGTTTCGCGTACTCCGGATCATCGTCGATCTTCACCCACAAGTCTGCCTCGCGATGCTCATCCATGTCCGACAGTCTGCGCACTTCCCGGGCCTCGAATTCGCGTCCCTCGCGCGCCGGCCAGGCCTGTCGGTGCAGCACCGTGAACAGGCGCGTGTCGAAATGATAGAAGGCGAACAGGCGTTCCAGCGGAACGGACAGCTTGTGCCCCATCCACTGGGACGGGGTTTCGGATTTGTATCGTTCGAAGGCATCCGCCCGGTATCCGATGTCCGGCATCATCACGAGGGGTGGAGTGACACCCACGATGAGCAGACCCGCGAAATCTTCATCCTCGGCCAGGCTCGTGATCACCGGAAGCGGATTCGATCCCTCGAGGGCGAGCTGGATGGGAAGCACGCCCGTTTCCTCCTGCCATACCTGCAGGTCGATGTCAAACAGGGTCCGGGACGAACCGACGAACACCGTGGCCCTCGGTTCCCGCGCATCTACGCGACGCCGCGTCTGCGCCCACAGGCCGGGAGTGTTGTTGATGGACGGAACGAACCCGCGATCCCGCCAGTACAGCTCCCAGCCGCCAATGAGCATGACGAGCAGCAGGGCCATCAGACCAAACGTCCGGGCCCACGGCGTGGTTGGAATCGGGCGGATCGGACCCTTGTCCACGCTAGAACTGGAAGTAGATGAAGGCATCGCCCACTCCTTGCGTGATCAGGATTGCGAACAGCATCGCCGCCCAGGTCAGGCCGAGCAGCCACCAGGGTGCTCGTGAGACCACGTCCTCCAGACGCCTGCTGCGCATCGTCCAGTGCGCGACGAGGATCCCCGAGATCACACCCACCACCTGCACCACCTGGTCTGTGCCGAGAACCACCTTGCCGCCGGGGGACAGCCAGAGCATCGACTGAATCAGCCTCCACGCCGTGGGAAAGTCCTGCGCGCGGAAGAACACCCACGTGAGGTTCACCAAGAAGTACGTCAGCAGCGCGAGTCCGAACCCGAACCACCAGGCGTTCGCCGTGCGGATGCCGCCGAACCGGGCCCGCAGGAACCGCTCTGCGGCCAGATACACGCCATGGAGTCCGCCCCACGCCACGAATGTCCAACTGGCCCCGTGCCACAGACCGCCGATCAGCATCGTCAACATCAGGTTGACATAGGCCCTGACATTTCCCTTCCGATTGCCGCCAAGCGGGATGTACAGGTAGTCCCGAAGCCACGTGGACAGCGAGATGTGCCACCGTCGCCAGAAGTCGGAGAACCCGATCGCGGCGTACGGATAGTTGAAGTTGTTGGGGAGCGAGAACCCGAGGCACAACGCGATGCCGATCGCGGCTGTCGAGTAGCCCGCGAAGTCGGAGAAGATCTGCCCGGAGAACGCGAGCGTTCCGAGCCAGGCGTCGACGAACGACAGGGATTCCTCGGCGCCGAACACGGCGTCGGCCGCCGGCGCCAGAGCCCCGTCTGCCAGCACGATCTTCTCGAACAGGCCGAGCGTCAGGAGGCCAAGTCCCCACAGCAACTGGTCGCGGCTCGCCCGGACCGGACTCTCGAACTGTGGGATCAGATGTGTAGGCCTAACGATTGGACCCGCAACGAGTTGCGGAAAAAATGTGACAAACAGGGCGAAGTCCAGAAACGATTTCGTCGGCTCGGCCCGGCGTAGATACACATCCAGCGAGTAGGCCATCGTCTGGAACGTGTAGAACGAAATCCCGACAGGCAGTACGATGCTCCACGAGGGGGCGACCCACGTGACGCCGATGGCGGACATGACGGCTGTCCAGTTTTCGAGCAGAAACCCGCCGTACTTGAAGTATCCGAGAAGTCCGAGATTCACGATGACGCTCATTACCAGCAGCATGCGGCGCCGGCTGAGGCGTTCTTCTCCGAACATGCGCTTCGCGACGTGCCAGTCGACCAGCGTCGAAATCCACAGCAGCACGACAAAGGGCGGATTCCAGGCCGCATAGAAAGCGTAGGAGGCGAGCAGCAGGTTCGTCTTCTTCACCCGCCACGGGAGAGGCGCGTTGTGAAGCACCAGAACGAGTGCGAAGAACGCGACGAACGTCAGCGAGTTGAACAGCACCGGTCGCTACACACTCCGCATGGGGAACGAGGTTCTCCGGATGCCTGCTTTTGCGAGGCCAAGGATACGCGGCTTGATGGCGCGTGAACAGGGCCGGCGCGCTGCCCGACCCGAAGAGAGTGTCCTAGGGAAAGGTCAGTTCCGCCCAGTCGGCGTCCGGCGCGGCGAAATAGATCGTTTCCTGCTGGCCTGAATCTGCGTGAAGGACTCGGACGACGTTGCGCTGATCCTCGAACCACTCGAACAGGATCCGCGCCCGCACCGCGAGTGCGCCGATCCGGCCTGTCGAGCGATAGCGCAGCAGCACCCACCACACCCTTTCCTCGCTCTCACCGGTCTCCACATCCTCCCCGCTCGAGATGAGATCCGGCCGGATTTGTTGCCCGTTGAGCTGCACCTCGTATCGCTCGACGAAGTACGCCAGAAACAGAGAGTCCTTGGCCGGCGTGGGTTCGAGACGGATCGAGTCCAGCCCGTGAGCTGCCGCCAGGGCTGCCTCGAGATCGTGCATGTACATCCGGACGCGGAGGTAGGCCACCCGCTCCTCGACCGCCAGCTGCCCGGTGGACAGATGCTGCGGATGCACGGCAGGTGACGGCGCCCGACCCGGCGCCGCCACCACCAACATCGACAGGACGAACAGCCAGGTCACGAGGTCGGGGTCTCCCAGACGTTGTTGTCTTCGTTGATGTCAGCCGTCCAGCCGCCCGGATCCAACTCAACCCGAATGATCGTTCGATCGGTGAACAAGCCGTAGATGAATCGCTTCTCGTTGTTGCGCCACACATCCACCGGGAGCTGGATCAGGTCCGTGGCCCCGTCTTCGAACGAGATGTTCATGCGTATCGGCATCACCAGGCCGCCGACGTTCTCGATCGTCATCCGGTAGTACCATCTTCCCCGGGCATCGTCACCCAGCAGTTCCTCGGTCGGCTGCCGTGTGACCGACGTAATCGCCTGGTCGTTGGCGTGCGTCGTGTAGAACCACCCCCGCCACATCCAGGCCATGTTCTCGCCGGCTCCCTCATCCATCGCGCGGAAGAAGTCCGCCGGTTGCGGCTTCTTGAACGACCATGCCTTTGCGTAGCCACCGAATGCCTCGTCAAACGCCTCCGGGCCCAGCACGATTTCGCGCAACAGCGTGAGACCCGCGGCCGGCTTGCCGTAGCCGTTGTTGCCGAAGTCCTTATGGATCAGGTCCGACTGCGTCATGATCGGCACCTGGTCCGGATCCCGCATGTAATCCCGAATCGCAGGAGGAGAGCCGCGCCAGCGCGGGAACTCGGGTTCCATCGCCACTTCCGCGTAGTGCTGCAGGAACGTGTTCAGGCCCTCGTCCATCCAGGTCCATTTCCGCTCGTCCGAGTTCACGATCATCGGGAACCAGTTGTGCCCGACCTCGTGAATCGTGACACCCATCAGCGCGTACTTCAGGCCGTCGGAGTACCCGCCCTGTTCGTCGCCCCGCGGGCGGGCGCCGCAGAACGCGATCATCGGATACTCCATCCCTCCGACGGGTCCATTCACGTTGGTCGCCTTCGGATACGGATACTTGAAGGCCATCTCACCGTAGGTCACGAGCGTCTGGACGATCGCCGGCGTCGAGATGTCGTTCCACAGGGGCATGGCGTCCCTGGGATACAGCGAGTGTACCTGGATGACCCGATCCTCGTCGGGATACGAGTACCCGGTGGCGTCCCACACGAAGGTAGCGGAGGATGCCCAGGCGAAGTCGCGCACGTTGTCGGCCACGTAGTGCCACGTCAGCATGCCGTCCTGGCGTGGCCGGCTCGCCGGCGTCATCACCTCGTCCGGTCCGACGATGTAGACCTGCTCGGTCCCGGCATACGCTGTCTCCAGTCGTCGGCGCTGCTCGCGGGTCAGAACGTTTTCCGGATTCTGAAGGATCCCCGTAGCATCGACGATGTGATTCGCCGGAACCGTGATCGAGACGTCGTAGTCGCCGAACTCCAGGTAGAACTCACCTCTTCCCAGGAACTGGTCGGTCTTCCAGCCGTTCACGTCGTCGTACACCGCCATTCTCGGAAACCACTGCGCAATCAGATAGAGCCAGCCGTCGCTGACCTCCTCTTTCGCCCCGCGCCCGAAATCCGGCACCCGGAACGTCCAGTCGATCTCCAACTCGGCAGATCCTCCCGGCTGGATTTCCTGGAGCAGGTTCACACGCATCATCGTGTTGTTGATGCGGTAATCCGCATCGACCATGCTGCCGTCCGGTCCGACAAGCTGTACGCGGGAGATGTCGTAGCCGCCGTCGAACGGGTCCACCCCGAGGAATCGGCGAGCCCTTTCGCTGATCTGTTCGGGGAGCGCCCCCTGCATCTGGTAGGTGCGACTGTGTTCACGGGACCGCACGTTCTGGTCGAGCTGCACCCACAGGAAGCGGATGACGTCGGGCGAGTTGTTCCGGTAGGTGATGTGTTCCGATCCGGAGACGGACTGGGTCAGCGTGTCGAGAGACGTCTCGATCACATAGTCCACACTCTGCTGCCAGTACCCGGCCCCCGGGTAGCCGGACGCTGCCCTCATCTCATTGGGCGCCGCCCAATCCATATCCCGGAACATCGACTGATTCGTCTTGGACTCTCCGTCATCGTGGAGCCATTGCTGTGCCGTCGCGGGAGGCGACAGGACGAGCACGGCCGCGATACCGAGCCCGAGGATTCGCAGTGTCTTCATGCGATATCTCCAGCCGGACCCACGTCCGGCAAAACAGGTGAACTGCGCGCCCACCGACGGAGTCAGGGCTTACCACCGCAGTGTTGTTAGATTAGCTGATCGACTTCTCTGTATTATAACATGCGACAAGCCGGTTGTGTTGTGGTCGCCGCCAGCCCCAACGAGCTTGACCGGCATCGCGTCGAACCCTACCCACGAGGAGAACCAGGTCATGACATGGGTGTCGAGAAACCTCTCGTGCCTGGTGACGGCGGCCCTGCTGAGCCTCGCCGTCCCCGGCTGTGCGTCGGCCCAGCACGTGTCCCCCGACAGTCTCGAGCAGGTTGCCCGCGAGATCATCGCCGCGGCGAACTACGCGGCCCTCATCACGCTGGACGCGGAGGGCCACCCCCGGGCACGGGTGATGGATCCCTTCCCTCCCGAGGAGGGCATGACGGTCTGGCTGGCAACGAATCCGCGCAGCCGGAAGGTGGAGCAGATCACGGCGGACAGTCGGGTCACGCTGTACTACTTCGACGAGACGGGCCTCGGGTACGTGACGCTGATGGGCACGGCTCGCCTCGTGAATGACGCCGAGGAAAAGGCGCGCCGCTGGAAGCCAGGCTGGGAGGCCTTCTATCCGGACAGAGAGTCGTCCTACCTGCTGATCGAAGTCACGCCGCAGCGGATGGAGGTGATCAGCGTCAAGCACGGCCTTGACGGAGATCCGTCGACGTGGACTCCGCCGGCGCTGGCGATACCCTAGCCTGCGCGCAGCGTCCGCCAGATCGGCTTCCCGAACGCGACCAGGCAGGCCCACCCGGTGATGACGCCGGGCAGAAAGGACGCCGCGAACAGGTAGATCTCACCCGTATGGCTCGCTTCCTTCCATACGAAGTACGTCCCGCCTGGCACGAACAGCACGCAGCTGACCGCCACGAGAAGGAGTCCGACGGTTTTCTGAAAGCCGAGGAGCGAGATCCCGGCCAGCAGGCCCGCAAGCAGAACGGCCGGAATGGCGATGTGCCATTCGATCTGGTAGCGATACAGTCCGACGAACAGAATCAACCCGAGCACGGACGCCAGGTTGAGAATGATCGTCCAGCGGACGAGCGCCATGCGTGTTCCCGTCCAGTCCATCCGCGATTTACCTTCGTAGCGCTCGAACATGGCTCGCCCCGGAAGGCTCACGAGCAGCAGCAGCGATGCCACCAGCGCGATCGTCTGCTGCACGAGCGGCACCCCACCGGGCAGCCCGAACGTCAGGACGACGGCCCAGGGAAGCACCGCCACGGCCGCCGCGAGCGCCAGCCATCTGCTCCATACCTTCTCGAGGGCGAGCCCGATCATGGTGAGCACCAGGGGCACGAGCAGCGCCTGCGTGACGACAACGAGCCGGGGATTCACCCCGTACGAGCCACGTTCGAGTGTCAGGATGAGGCCGCCGAACGAGGCCAGGGCGAGGAGAGCCGCGGCCTTTCGAACGAGAATCATGCCGTCCCGCGCAGGCTCACATCCGCTCCATGGGACGCGTCGACACTTTCAGCTCCGGCGTGACGAGTACGACATGCCCGGGTTCGACACGGGTCCACCTGTCGTCCTCGTCCAGCGGCTCGGAAGCCACGATCACGGCACTGGGTGCAGCGCCGTCATCCACCATGTGACACAGGCCCTGATCACACGTGTACGTCCGACCCGTATTGAAATAGAGACTGCTCGCGGGCTCATGACCGCTCGTGTATCGGGTGACCGCGGCCCGCTTGCCGTCACACGCGACAAGGTTCAGGAGCGACGGCTGATCGGGTGCTACTTCGCGCCGCAGCGCCTCTACATGGCGGATGGTCTCCTCCAGCGCCGCCGCCAGGCGCTCCGTGCGATCGCCGCCGTCCTGGGCGCGCAGGCGGTCGAGAAACACCGCAAACATGTGTTCGGAATCGGTGGATCCTTCAATCGACGCAAATGCCTCCGGCGAGAGATCGGCGAGCAACCGGCGCCGCAGGTCTCGGAAGCCTCCCAGATCTCCGTTGTGCATGAAAGTCAGTCGGCCGCTGGCGAACGGGTGGCAGTTGAGTTCGGTCACGGGCGAGCCGGGACTCGCCGCCCGAACATGTGCCAGCAGGCATCGTGTCCGGGTCACTCGCGCGATCTCCCGCAGATTGCGGTTGCTCCAGGCCGGCGTCGTCGACTTGAACAGGGCGGGTCTCTCATCGTCTTCCGGCGGGTACCAGGCGAGGCCGAAGCCGTCGCCATTGAGAGGCTCTGAGCGTTCGTGGCTGTGGAAGCTCTGGTGAATGATCGAGTTCGCAGGTTCCGTGATCAGCGAACTGATCTGAATTTCAGCGCCAATATATACGGCGAAACGACACATCAGTCCTCCGTCAGTCCGAGGCCGAGGGGCCCGGATTCCGCGTGCGTCCAAAAATCACCGCAAGCAGCGAGCCGAGCACACAGCTCCAGGAAAACAGGTCGCCCACCATCCCGTACACGGTGCCCACCCGCCGGATCCGGATGTCAGCCAGGCGGCCAGCGGCAGGATAGACAGCGGCGGAGACGGCACCATAGGTTCCATCGCGCTGAGCGCCTGTGCCCGCTAGGCTCAGTCCACAGTTGATTTGTCGTCAGCGTCTGGTTCACCCTGCACCGGAGGAGACATGCTTCGCGATACGAGAGGATTCACGCTGATCGAGCTGCTGATCGTGATCGTGATCATCGGCATCATCGCCGCCATCGCGATCCCGATGTTCGCGAGCTCCAAGGAGCGTGCATTCGACACTACCGCGAAGAGCGATCTTCGTAATGCGATGACCGCACAGGAGGCCTACTTCTCGTCGGTGAACGTATATGCGCCGGACGCCATGGCACCGGGCAGGTTCACGACCAGCACGGGCATCTCGATCTCGACGTCCGCCGCCAGCGCCGGCGGCTACGCCGTAACCGCTTCCCACGACAACTCCAGCCATACGTACTGGGTGCAGATAGGCACGGGAAGCTCGACCGCAGGCAAGATCCAGTCGAACTGATGCGCGTTTCTCACGCGGGCGCGCGCCGGAAGCGGCCGGGGTGAGACGCCGCGAGGGGCAGGCAGAGAGCGGTCGGGCATCCGTTGTGTACGGAGTAGAGGCGAAGCCGCCCCCGGCCGAGGCGATTCCGCTCGGTATCCAGCATGTGCTGGCGATGCTGCTTGGGAACATCACCACGCCTCTTCTCGTCGCCGGCGCACTGTCGCTGGCCGTCGAGGACACCGCACTCCTCATCCAGATGGCCCTGCTGATGGCGGGAATCGCGACCGTCATCCAGTCGTATCCCCTGGGTCCCGTTGGTGCCCGGTTGCCGATCGTCATGGGTACCTCGATCG
>JAOTWC010000059.1 GCA_029863105.1 Gemmatimonadota bacterium
AACCGCAGGACGGGGGCAGCGGCACGGAGTTCCCCGTCCGCCGATGTGTAGACGACTTCATCACCCCGCCGCGCAACAGTGAACGAACCGACGGCCAGGCCCAGAGTCGAATCGGACTGCGCGTCGACCACCCACGTATTGCCTCCGGACAGACGCAGCGGCCCGGCGGCGGCTACGGCGACGGCGACGCGGATCATCGGCCCCGCCGCGCGTTCCGTCGCCCGCGTGGCCCCCAACGCGGCCGCGGCCACGAAAGCGACGAACGACACCGCTACGCCCGCGATGGACGCGCGCAACCGGCGGTTCACCGTCCCCACCCGCTGTCGAGCCCGATCGAGGCCACGGGCAATGGTCGCCCGACGGGTTCCGTCGCCGGCCAGCCGGCCGCGTCCGTGACGTTCTCCCGCACCACCCGGCCGATCGTTGCCTCCAGGTCGAAGTCACTCGCCGCCATGATCTCCGCTTCGACGAGCGTGCCCGGCGACAACGCCAGACGCGATGGCCCGAGGTCCGTGGTGCCGTCGACGTCGTCGGCCTGAGCCCGCGTGCGCCCGACGAGGCGGCCGTCCTGCTGTCGATCGACGATCGCTTCCCGCAGGCGCCCGATCTCTCGCTGCATCAGGCCCGCGCTGATCGCTCGCTGCACCTCGCCGACTTCCTCGAGCCGGGACGCGGCCACGTCCTCCGGAACGAACAGTTCGGCCATGTCCGCCGCGCGCGTCCCCTTCTGTGGCGAGAACGCGAAGGCTCCGAGCCGGTCGAATTCCGTTTCCTCGATGAAGTCGAGCAGCGATCGAAAGTCGTCCTCCGTTTCGCCCGGAAAGCCCACCATTACAGTCGTCCGCAAGGTCAGGTCCGGTATCGCGGCGCGGAGACCGGAAATGCGCTCCGCAAGGCGGTCGCGACGTTCGGGGCGGCGCATTCGTTCCAGCACCGGATCGCTTGCGTGCTGTATCGGCATGTCGATGTACGGGAGGATTCGTTCTTCGGCCGCGATGAGTTCCACCAGCGGCTCGCGCAGACCGGCCGAGTAAATGTACAGCAAGCGGAACCATGGAATCGATGTCTCGTCGAGCAAGCGGCGCAGGAGCGTGGAGAGGTCCGTGCCGTCCTGAAGCCCCCGGCCGAAGAACGCGAGATCCTGCGCTACGAGGTTGAGCTCGACCGCACCCTGAGCTTCGAGACGGCGCGCCTCCGCCACCAGCGCATCCACGCCGAACGACCGGTGCTTGCCTCGCCACAGGGGAATCGCGCAGAACGCGCAGCCGTGGTCACACCCCTCGCTCACCTTCAGGTACCGCACGTGTCTCCGGTCGGCGATCGGCAGCCGCACGCCCGGATGGTCCTCGAGCCGCGGTCCCAGAAGCCCCCGGTCCTGGAGCTCGGGTACGAGGCGCTCGACGTCCCTGAGCCCCACGAACAGATCGATTTCGGGCAGCGCCGGCTCCAGCTCGTCGCGGTACTGCTCGACGAGACATCCCAGGGCCACCACGGCCCTGCACGTCCCGTCGCGTTTCAGACGGCTGACGTCGAGCAGCGCCTCGATCGATTCTTCCTTGGCGGCGTCGATGAACCCGCACGTGTTGACGACGATGACGTCCGCCTCGGAGAGATCGTGCACATGGCTCGCCCCGCAGGCGCTGAGGGCCGCGAGGATGCGCTCGGAGTCAACCGTGTTCTTGTCGCAGCCCAGGCTGACGAGGCCCAACCTCATCGGGTGGATCAGCCCTCGAACACGTCGGCGCCGGCCGGAGGCGTGAACCGAAACGTGTCGTCGGAAATCGGCCGGTTCGGCTTCAGGTGGCGGAGTACCACGACGCGCAGGGTTTCGTTCGCTTCGAGGATTTCGAACCTGCGGACGAGGAACGACTCGCTGTCCACCCAGACGCGCACCCGACGATACGGTGATTCGCCCGTCGGCGTGAGCCGGATTCGGAGCGTCTCGTGATCGTCGATCGTTTCACGATCCTCCAGTTCGGCATCGTAGCCGTTGGCGGCCTCGTCGAATATCCGCCCCTGGAGGTCCACCATGCCCGCTCCCGTTACATCCGCGTCGATCTCGGTGCGAATCACCTGCCCGGGATGCGTGCTCGGATAGTACAGCCACAAGTAGCTCCCGTCGGCGACGATCAGGTCCTCGGGCGGATCGCGGAACTCCATCTTGAACCGGCCACGGCCTTTCTGATACCAGGTCCCCGAGCCGGTGCGGCTGCGGCCCAGCAGCGTCACTTCGATCGTCTGTTCGAACTCGGCCTCGAGCGACGACAGGTTGTCGTATACCTCCTCGGCCCGGGCGAGCATCGCCCGCACGTCGCCGGAGGTCTCCTGGGCCACCACGGAACCGGCGGCCGCGAGCAGTCCGCCCACGGTCAGCAGGGTTCGAACAAGGTATTTCCGGGTGCTCCACATCAGGTCCCCCCGCAACTCGCGCGTTCGTCTGGTCGTCTCGATCCTCCGGTCAGAAGACGAGTACCCTTGTGCCATGGTCACCGTTCCGGCTCATCCTCCAACAGGTCATCGCCCCGCATCAGCGAATCGAGACGCTCATGCGAGATCAGCACTTCGCGAGGCTTCGACCCGTCGGGCGGACCCAACACGCCGGCGGAGTGCAACTGGTCGATGATTCTCGCCGCCCGGCCGTACCCGATCTTGAGGCGCCGCTGCAGAAGACTCGTAGATCCCGCGTCGTTGCTGATGACGATCTCTGCGGCCTTGCGGAAGTATTCGTCCCAGTCCGTCAGGATCTGATCGCCGACCGTGACCTGGCTTTCCTCGATCTCGATCTCCCGGACCTGTTCCAGGATGTCCTTCTCGCGGTCCGGCGACGCTTCCGGCTCGCCGGCAGCCCTTCGCCGGTACCAATTGACGATGGCCTCCGTTTCCTCGGTCGAGATGAACGCACCCTGGATCCGCAGCGGATCGGACTCGCCGGGTGGCAAGAACAGCATGTCGCCGTTGCCAAGCAGGCTCTCCGCCCCGTTCTGGTCCAGGATGGTGCGGCTGTCGATCTTCGACGCTACGCGGAACGCGATCCGACTCGAGAAGTTCGCCTTGATCAGGCCGGTTATGACGTTTACCGACGGCCGCTGCGTAGCCACGACGAGGTGAATGCCCACCGCCCTCGCCTTCTGGGCGAGGATCGCGAGCGGGGTCTCCACTTCGGACTGAACCGTCATCATCAGGTCGGCGAGCTCGTCGATCACGACCACGATGTAGGCCAGCGGTCCTTCCCTCCACTTCCCTCCGCCCGCTCCTACGGGTGCCGAGATGTCGGCTCCGCGACGGATTCGCTGATTGATTTCGACGATGTTCCGCACGGCATTGGCAGACAGCAGCGCATAGCGGCGGTTCATCTCGAATACGACCCAGCGCAGCAGCGCAGCGGCGTCATTGTTGTCCGTGACGACCGGATGCCTGAGATGCGGCAGGTCGTTGTAGATGATCAGCTCGACCATCTTCGGATCGATCAGCAGCAGCCGCAGGGCGCTCGGCGGGTATCGGTACACGAGGCTCGTGATGATCGTGTTGATGCACACGGATTTTCCGGAGCCGGTCGCACCGGCGATCAGCAGATGCGGCATGCGGACCAGGTCCGCACAGTACGGCTGTCCGGCGAGGTCGCGACCCAGGGCCAGCGGCAGAATCGTACGCGGTTTCGAATAGGCCGGAGCCTCGAGGATCTCGCGCAGTCTGACGATCTCGGGCTGCGGATTCGGCACCTCGACTCCCACGGCGCCCTTGCCAGGAATCGGTGCGACGATGCGCACCGACGGTGCCTTGAGCGCCAGGGCCAGATCATCCGATAGAGCGGCGATCTTTCCGACTTTCACCCCGGCGGCCGGGACGACCTCGAACTGGGTGACGACCGGTCCGGTGGTCCACCCTCCGATCGTGCTGTCGACCTTGAACGTCTTCAGCTTGGCCACGAGGACTTCGCCGAGCCGTTTCAGTTCGCTCGTCTCGAGACCCGTACCCCGACGTTCCGGCAAGGTCAACAGCTCGAGGGGCGGAGTATCCTCGAGCGACGGATCGCCCGAATCCTTCAGCTCCAGTTGCACATCGGCCTGCCCCCCGGCCGCGACAACGGGTGCGCGAACCGGTCTACGGTCCGGTTGGGGTTCCGGCTGCGGCTCGGGCTGCGGCTCGCTCGGCGCCGCTTCCCACGGCGACTCCGCCGGCGCCTTGACGCGGGGCGCGCGGTGCGTCACGCGTGCGGCGAGTTCTCGCGCACGTGGCCACAGATTCCGGACCCAGCGGACAACCGCGGCCGCTCCCCGATTCGCGCCGCGCATCGCCGTTCCCGCGCTGTCGGCGGGCGACCAGCCGAATGTCAGCACCGTGAGGCTGACGAGAACCGCGAACACGATGAGCTGGGAACCCACGGCTCCAAACCCCGCGAGCAGTCCGGCGCCGATGGTGGACCCCAGCCAGCCACCGCCCTCACCGCTCCTCCCCAGCGTCTGCCCGACCAGCCACCAGGCAGCCGGAATGAACAGAACGGCCACGCCGAGAAAAATGGACCACCGGAGCGCGGCATCCCTGCTCAGCCGATCGAAGTAGCGGAGGCTCCAGACCAGCGGGGCCGCGACGAGCAGGATGGCTGATCCGCCGACGGCCATGATCAGCAGGTGCGACAGGATGGCTCCCGCCGGACCGATGAGGTTGGGCTCGGAGGCGCCCCCGCGGAGGACAGACGGCACGATGGCCAGCATGAGCAGAACGCCGAGAGCGAGCAGTCCCACGCCGAGCGCCTCGGCTCGCTGGCGCTCGTTCACGAGTTCGTCGTATCCCGGAAGTGCTCCAGGAAGTGCGTATCTACCTTGCCGGCCACGAAATCCGGGTGCTGGAGCACTTCGCGCAGAAACGGAATTGTCGTGTGGACCCCCTCGATAATGAACTCCTCGAGCGCCTGGCCCGCGCGACCGAGGGCTTCCGCACGGGTTGCACCGTGGGCGATGAGCTTGCCGAGCAGCGAGTCGTAGTACGGCGGGACGTGATAGCCGGCATACACGTGGCTGTCGATGCGAATACCGGGGCCGCCCGGCGCGTGAAACGCCGTGATCGTCCCGGGCGATGGCCGGAAATCGTGGGCTGGATCCTCGGCATTGATCCGACATTCGATCGCATGCCCACGCAGGGGCGGCGACTCGCGGATATCAAGCACTTCACCAGCCGCCGAACGAATCTGCTGCTTGATCAGGTCGATCCCCGTCGTGACCTCGGTCACCGTGTGTTCCACCTGAATGCGCGTGTTCATCTCCATGAAGAAGAACTCGCCTTCCGGCGACAACAGGAACTCGACAGTACCCGCGTTGGAGTAGTCGATCGCTCTTGCGGCCCGCACCGCGGCCTCACCCATCGCGGTGCGCATCTCCGGCGTGAGGGCAGGACTCGGAGCCTCCTCGATCAGCTTCTGGTGGCGCCGCTGTATGGAACAGTCGCGTTCCCCCAGGTGCACGATGTTCCCGTGCGTGTCTCCCAGGACCTGAATCTCCACGTGCCGGGGACGATCCACGAACCGTTCGATGTAGACCCGACCGTCGCTGAAGTTGCTCGCGGCCTCGTTGCGAGCGACGGTGAATGCCTTGACGAACAGCTCCGGGTCGTGGCAGACACGCATCCCCTTGCCGCCCCCGCCGGCGGCGGCCTTGATCATCACCGGAAACCCGATGCGCTCGGCCTCCTTGCGCGCGTCCTCGGCGTCCTCGATCGCTCCCTCCGAGCCCGGCACGACGGGCACGCCGGCGGCGATCATCGTCTTGCGGGCCTCCGCCTTGTCTCCCATCCGCCGAATCATGTCGGCCGTGGGACCGATGAACGTCAGACCCGAGCGCTCGCAGATCTCTGCGAACTCCGCGTTCTCGGCGAGGAAGCCATAGCCCGGATGCACGGCCGTCGCGCCCGTGATCTCCGCGGCCGCGAGGATCCGCGGGATGTTGAGGTAGGACTCGCGCCCCGGCGGCGCTCCGATACATACGTCTTCGTCGGAAAACCGGACGTGCAGCGAGTCGCGGTCCGCCTCCGAAAACACGGCCACTGTGGGGATTCCAAGTTCGTGGCAGGCACGGATCACCCTGAGGGCGATCTCGCCACGATTCGCTATGAGAATCTTGTCGAACACCGCTCGATCAATCGGATTCGATGCGAAACAGAGTCTGGCCGTATTCGACCGGATCTCCATTGCCGACACAGATTTCCCGCACGGTGCCGGCGATTTCCGCTTCGAGTTCGTTCATCAACTTCATGGCTTCGAGGATGCACAGCACCTGACCCTTGCGCACCCGGTCGCCGACCTCGACGTAGGAAGGTGCGTCGGGAGCCGGGGACCGGTAAAAGGTGCCGACCATCGGGGATAGCACCTCGTCAAACGAGACCGCCGAACCAGCGTCGCGATCTCCCGGTGGCGCCTGGGACGGCGGCGCCGTCCCGCCGCCAGGGGCCGATGGCAGGGGTTCCGGTCGTGCCGCCATCGGCACCGCTCCGCCGCCCGCTCCGACATAATGGATGGGAGGTGACTTGGAGATACGCACGCGGGTTCCCAGGCGTGAGATCTCGAGAGAATCGACCGCTGATTGATCGAGCAGGTCGATGAGTTGCCGGATCCAATCCAAGTCTATCATCTGCTCACCCGTTCGAGGTACTTGTCGACCGTCCGGTCCACGCGCAGCACATCACCACGCTCGATGAACAGGGGCACCTGGACGACCGCACCGGTTGCGAGCTTGGCGGGCTTCGTTCCACCCTGGGCCGTGTCTCCCTTGAGACCGGGATCGGTCTCCACGACTTCGAGCTCCACGAACTGCGGGAGCTCAACGGAGAGAACGTGGCCGTCCCGCGTAAGGCCTTCGCACTCCATATTCTCCTGCAGATACGCCAGCTGGCCCGCACCGATCGTCTCGGCGCTCACCGGCGTCATCTCGTACGACTCCATGTCCATGAAGTAGTACAGGGTTCCATCCGTATAGGAATACTGAATCGGACGGCGAAGGAGGCGCACCTCTTCCACCTTTTCGCCCGCCCGGAACGTCCGGTCGACCACGGCGCCGGTAAGGACGTTCTTCAGTTTCGTGCGCACGAACGCCCCACCCTTCCCGGGCTTGACGTGCTGAAAATAGGTGATCTGGACGAGTGTGCCGTCGATGTCCAGCACCATTCCGTTACGAAAACTCGATGTATCTGCCATATGGGTTTCAGAGTTCGATGAGTTCCGGCGAGGAACGTGTAAGGACGCGGATCCCGTCCGGTTGAACTGCCACGACCTGCTCGATGCGGATCCCGCCTCGACCGGGAAGATACACGCCGGGCTCGACGGTGACTATGTTGCCGGTCGCGAGCGTCTCCGTGGCATCGCGATGCAGGCGCGGAGCCTCGTGCACCTGCAGCCCGATGCCGTGGCCCGTGCTGTGGCCGAACCGGTCCGCGAGCCCCGCCTGTTCCAGCCGGTTGCGGGCAGCCGCATCCACGGCGCGACCCGATGCGCCGGGAACTGCTGCCTGAATTCCCGCTTCGCACGCGGCGAGCACTTCCCGGTGCATGTCCCGCTGCCATTCGGCGGCCCGTCCCACCGTGAACACGCGTGTCATGTCCGAGCAGTAGCCGTCGATGGAGGCACCGAAATCCAGCAGGACGAGCTCGCCGGACCCCAGGGGACGGTCGGTCGGCGTGGCATGTGGAAGGGCGGTTCGCTCCCCGAACGCCACGATGGGCTCAAACGGCAGCGGTCCCGATCCGGCCGACCGGAGACGGTACACCAACCGTGCCGCCAGTTCCGCCTCCGTCGCGCCCACCCGGATCTGGGGGAGCATCATCTCCAGAACCAGGTCCGCGAGGTCAACCGCCGCCTCGATCGACGCGATCTCCGCATCGTCCTTCACGGCGCGCAATCCTTCGACGAGATCCTCGGTCGGCTCCCAGGAGACACGTCCGCACGCCTCCACGATGCGATCACGCTCGCCGACGCTCACGTGGCCTGCCTCGAATCCCAGCCGCCGCTCCTGGGGCGAGGTGGCGACCCACTCCGCGAGCTCCGACCAGCTGCTGTTCTTGACGATCCGCACCCCGAACGGCGGCTCGACCTGCTCGACAGATTGCATTTCGTACCGAAAATCGGTGAACAGCGTGGCCCGGTTCGGTTCGACGAGGAGGAAACCGGCTGAGCCGCTGAAACCACTCAAGTAGCGAACGTTCGGCGGGTGCGTGACCAGCAGGCCGGCGAGACGGGCATCCGAGATCGTTGACCGAAGGGCACCCAACCGCGCCTCCCGGGACCCGGCTGTGGCCGCGCAGAGACGGTTCAAGGGGAAGCCGCCAA
>JAOTWC010000060.1 GCA_029863105.1 Gemmatimonadota bacterium
GGCGGTGAGAATCGCCAGGTAGATGGTCACCAGGGGGATGAGGACGAACTGGGCGAACAGCTTGAGCCCGCGCGGATAGTCGTCGAGGAATTCGAGCTCTCCCACATCCCGCGGGATCCCGGACACGAAGAACCAGGTCGTGAAGATGAACCCGATCGTCAGGAACAGGTCCATGTACACGTCGTTGTACCAGTCGACGCCGAACAACTGCTCGATGGCGACCAGCGCAATCGACAGCCCGCCAAACAGCACCGCGGCGTAGATGCCGGTGATCAGCGCACGCAGGAACAGCGTCCGGTTGTACTGCCAGAAGCCGTTGAGCTCGCCCGGCCTCACGAACGGAACGAACGCCGCCAGCAGGTGGGCGCTCAGGCTGAGCTGCATGTACCGGAGCACCCGCACGTTTTCGCCCCACGCCGCCCACTGCCAGACGACCGCGATCAAACCGGCGAGAATGGCGATGCGCAGGGTTGCTGCCGGAAGTCGCGAAATCAGGCCCCGCTCCTGCGCGAGCCGCAGCGCGAAATACAGCGGAAGGGCGAGGGTGGACGCTACGAGCAGATCGTCGCCGCTGCCCGAGCGGGTCAGCGTGGCCAGGAGATCGGCGGGTCCCTCCAGAAAGCTCATCGGAATGAGCGCCGAGAAGACGGCCGCCAGGACGACATACGGGAATCGGCGGACGGACCCGGAGGCGTCCGCGATCAGTCGGTCGATCGATGGAAGACGCATGAAGTCAATCTAAAACATCCTGCTGCCCCACAACACACTGGCCGTTGGAACGGGTCCGATCCTCCGGGGTTCAAACAGGAGTCGACGTACGAGTTGCCTTTGCAGATGGAGTTTCTGTCATGAAGCACGCCTGGAACAACCTCTCCCTGCCGTTTCGCGGTGCTTCGCTCACGGCGGCCGGCGTCGGCCTGGCGCTCGGTCTGTCAGCCGCGGCGTGTTCGGACGAACAGGTCGTGAACGCGAGCGTCAACGACCCTCCAACAGCCGTCATCGCGGCCGACCTGACCGAGATCCCCGAGGGCGACGCGAACGCCACGATCGTCACGATCAGCGGCACTGGCTCGAGCGATCCCGACGGCAACGTGCTGACCTACTTCTGGACGATCTCCGGAGGCACGTTCGAGACGGGAACGAACAACTCGGATCCCACGATCAAGGTCTCGTTTCCGGGCACCGCGGTCGAACTGGTCACGCTTACCGTGAGAGATCCCGAAGGCCTGTCGGACTTCGCGGAACTGTCGATCGGCTTGCGACCCGGACCGAACAGTCCGCCGGTGGCGGAGTTTTCGGTATCTCCGGGCCTGCTGCCCTTCGGCGACGGCAACACGACCGTGTTCACCCTGGACGCATCAGGCTCCCTCGACCCCGATGGCGACCCGATCACGTTCAGCTGGACGGTGCCTGGCGCCACGTTCGTGGGAGGCACCGATTCGAACAGCGAGGTCGCGCAGATCACGTTGCCCGGCACGTCGTCGGTCGTGGTGACGCTCGTCGTTTCGGACGATGGGGGACTGACGGACTCGGGGACGTTCACGATCCAGCTGATCTGACCGTCGGGCGTCCGGGCACGGTCCGGGAAATTTCGCTTGTTTCGACGCGGATCCGGGCCGTTGCGGGTCGCTTGACCGATCCGGACCCGACGCATACCTTCGGCAGGCTATTGGGCGGGGCTCTGTACAGGGCGCCGCTCATGTGTCTTTGGGGCCTTAGCTCAGCTGGCTAGAGCGCTACGTTGACATCGTAGAGGTCACTGGTTCGAGTCCAGTAGGCCCCATGGTAGAGGGCCTGAAGGAAGGTAGTTCATCGGGGGGCTGTAGCTCAGCTGGTTAGAGTGCCGGTCTGTCACACCGGAGGTCGCGGGTTCGAGTCCCGTCAGCCCCGTGGTTGTTAAAAAGTCGGCTTGGGGCCGTAGCTCAGTTGGGAGAGCGCATGAATCGCACTCATGAGGTCGCGGGTTCGACTCCCGCCGGCTCCACTTCGACCGCCACCGTAGCTCAGCGGTAGAGCACTCGATTCGTAATCGAGCGGTCGTCGGTTCAATTCCGACCGGTGGCTCCGCGGGTGTAGCTCAGCTGGTAGAGCGCAACCTTGCCAAGGTTGAGGTCGCCGGTTCGATCCCGGTCACCCGCTTGCGGACACATTCGGGGCGTGGCTCAGTCCGGTAGAGCGCTGCGTTCGGGACGCAGAGGTCCCCGGTTCAAATCCGGGCGCCCCGATTTGAATACTCGACAGGCCGTGTTTCCGGCGCTCGTCGCCCTCGCCCTGCTGCTGGCGCCTTCCGTCGCGCCGGCCCAGCAGGCTTCCCCCTACCTGCCGCTCGATCACTGGGCGTATCCCGTTCTTGAGTCATGGGTCGCCCGCGGAGACATCGCGGATCTGTCCCCGTTGACGCGGCCGTATCGAGTTGGCGACGTGCTGCTCGCCGTGGAGCGGCTGGTGGAGGCCGACCTGTCGCCTGTAGAAGTCGGCCTGCGCGACCGCCTGATCGCCGAGCTGGACCGACCCGCGAGGGCTGCCGACGCCTATGTGGAGTTCGGCCTCGAAGCCGGGGGACGCTTCGTGACCCAGACGCACCCGGACCCGCTGCAGGCGGTCCTCGATGGACAGTTCGGCGTCGCGCGCGTCCTGGAGAGGTTCGATGCGACCGCCTCGGGGTCATCTCCCTACCTGGCCGGCGGTGTGCGGCTCCGGCGCGACGGCATCTATCGCAACGACCCGCGGTTCCCCGACGGTCAGGTGACGTCCCGGCGCGACGGGCTGTTCACCGACGACCTGTCGGTGCGTCTCGAGGAGGCCTACGTCGAGTTGCAGCTTCCGTACGTGCGGATTGGCCTCGGACGCCTCGACCGCCAGTGGGGGCCGGCCGGCTCCGACGGCTTTCTGCGCTCGGCGAATCCGTACAGCCTGGACGAGCTCTCCTATCGGTTCGGGACGGAACGGGTCTTTCTCATCGGCTCGATCGCCGGACCGTCTGACTTCGGCGCCGACACGGCGCGCTACGTGTCGATGCATCGGCTCGAGGTCCGACCGAGCGACCGACTCGTGCTGGCGGTGTCCGAGTCCGTCGTCTACGGAGGGCCCGGCGGCCGGTTTCAGTTCGCGCTCGCGAACCCGGTGGGCATCTGGCAGATCGCCCTGGACGAGGCGGACGCACCCCACAACAAGCTCGGGGAATTGGACGTCTGGTGGCGGGCGGCCCGCGGGATCGCCCTGACCGGCTCGCTGCTCGCCGACGCCACGAATCGGGAGGGATCGTGCTGTCAGATGGGTGGAACCGTGGGAGTCGAACTGTCGCGGCTGGCCCCCGGAATCCTCGTCCGAGGCCAGGTGAGCGTGATCCAGAGCCTGGCCTACCGCACCTCTCTTCCGTGGGAGGAATACTCCCTCGATCGGGTCGGTTTCGGCTGGGACAAGAGCGACCTCGTGCTGGCCACGCTGGCGGCGGACTGGTTCCCGTCCCCGCTGCTGCGCATCAGCCCGCGGCTCGACCTGCAGGTACGCGGAGAGGGCGACTTCAGGCAGCTCCGACCACCGGCCGAGGACCTGCCCGACCTGCCGCGCCTGCACCTGGGAACGACCGAGACCACGCTCCGGCCCGCCGTCGGCGGCCGCTGGACCCGGAACGGCGGCGTGTCAGTCGACGTTGAGTGGGACGCGGGCGTGTCGCTCATCTCGGACTACGGAAACGTCGAGGGTGACGACCGGACGGAGTTGACCGGGTCCGTCTCGGTAAGGTTGGCAACGCAGCGATGGGGCGTACACCTGCGCTGAACGCAACCGAATCCGTCTTGCGTCCAATCGACATCGTGATACCTTCTCGGCACCTTTCGTCCACCTGTCGGCGAACGCAAAACGATACGCAATGATCCCAACCTACAGGAACCTTGCCGCCCTGCTGGCTGTCGGCGGTCTCGCAGGGCTGGCGATGGCCTCCGGCGGTCTCCGCCCGGCCGTGACGCCTGACGTCTCCCCGGGCACTGATCGTTCCTCCCCCGGGGTCCAGCAAGCGCGCCCGTTGTCCCCCCTGCTGTCGGTGGAGGAGTACACGGCGACAGGAATGACGGCCGCCGAGGCGATCGAAGCCCACAACGCGGCAACGGAAGGTCCCGTGCAGCCGGTTCCGTTCAACCACCGCTTCCACGTCCAGGAAATCGGCATGCAGTGCGCCTACTGTCACGGAGGCACGCAATCCTCTCCCGTCGCGACCATGCCCGCGGTCGATACGTGCATGGGGTGCCACCGGATCGTCGGCGCCCAGCTCGAGCCGATCGCGGACTTGCGTGGTTACTGGGATCGGGGCGAACCCGTGCCGTGGGAGCGGGTCTACAAGGTGCCCGACTTCGTCCAGTTTCCCCACGACGCGCACATCCGCAACGATCTCGCCTGCGCGGAATGCCACGGCGCCGTCGAGGAGATGGACCGCATCAGCAAGGCGTTCTCGCTGAAGATGGGTTGGTGTCTGGCCTGCCACATGGGCGTGGGTGAAGAATCGGACTACGCGACGGACAGGCTGCTGGCCGAGCAGTTCGTGCCCCCCGCCATGCCGGCCGGTCGGCAGCCGATCGGACTCTATCCGCGCGCACTCGATACGGCCTACGGCGCAAGCCGCGGTCCGATCGACTGCGCCGCCTGCCATTACTGATCCATGGCATCTGAACGGATGAACAACGGCGACAACAAACCCGACACGACGGGACCGTCGATCGAAACCTCGCGGCGCACGTTCCTGAAGGTGATCGGCGTGGCCGGCGCCGGGGCGGCGACCATCAGCTGCGGCCCGCCGGATATGGGGGACAAGCTGATTCCCTACCTGGTTCCGCCGGAGGACCTCGTGCCGGGAACGAACGTGACCTACGCGACGGTACTCGCCGCGGCGGGTCCCGAGCCGCTGGGCGTCCACGCCCATGTGCGCGATGGCCGGATCATCAAGCTGGAGGGGAATCCCGCGTATCCGAATCGGGGGGCCCTGTCGGCCCTGGCGCATTCGACGCTGCAGGACCTGTACGACCCGGACCGGATCACCGGCCCGCGGGAGCGCGCGAACGGCGGTTGGAGCGACGCCGCCTGGGATGACGCCATCAAGGCCGCCGCGGCCACGATCGGCTCCGGACGCTCGCTGCTGATCACTCCGCCCGTGACAGGCACGGCCGCCGCCCTGTACGCCGCCTGGGCCGATGCCGTGGGTGCCGAGTGGGTGGCCTGGGAGCCGCTGGGCCACGAGGCCATGCGGGCGGCGAACGACATCGCGTTCGGTCGGCCCGAAGTGCCGCACTACGATCTCGCGGCAGCGGACCACGTGATCTCCTTCGGCGCAGACTTCATGGCCACCTGGCTCGCGCCCGTCGAGCTCGCCGGCAGTTTCGCCACCGCCCGCTCGATGGACGATGGCGGGCCCGCCAAGCTGACGTTCGTGGGTCCACGCCTGTCGCTCACGGGAACGAATGCCGACGAGTGGCTGCCGGCCCGGGCGGGCAGCGAAGTAGCCGTCGCCCTCGCGGTGGCACATGAGGTCGCGCGGCGAAAAGGCGGCGGCCAGGCGGCCCGCGTAAGGGCCATGCTCGCACCGTTCACGCCCGAGGCCGCGGCGGCGTCCTCCGGGGTGGACAGCGAGCGCATCCGGGCGCTGGGCGAGCAGGTTGCGGCCGCCCGGGCGCCGGTCGCCCTTCCGCCCGACATTTCCGGACAGGGCGTGTACGCGACGGAGGTGCACCTCGCGGTCTCTCTGCTCAACTATGTATCGGGCGCGATCGGGCGCACAGTCCGCTTCCAGGGGGGGCCGCGACGTGGTCAAGCGGCCTCGTATGCCGAGATGCGTGCTCTGTCGACCCGAATGCGGGAAGGCGAGTTCCGGACGGTCGTGACCGCCGGAGTGAATCCCGTATACGCCCTTCCGGGCGCCACGGGCTTCGGCGCCGCGCTCGGTGACGTGGCGAATCACGTGTCGCTGAGCCCGCACCTGGATGAAACGGCTGCGATGGCCGGCTGGTTGCTCCCCTCGCATCACGAACTGGAATCCTGGGGCGACGTGGAGCTCCGTGCCGGTACGTTCGGCATCGCACAGCCGGCGATGCGGCCCGTGTTCGACACGAGGCAGCGCGAAGACATCCTGCTGCAGATCGCCGCCGAACTGGGCCTCGATCTGGGTGCACCGGACTACAGGACGCTTCTGCAGGGCGCCTGGCGCGGTGCCGCCGGGCCGGAGTTCGACGCGTGGTGGCATGGGGCGCTGAGCGACGGGGCACTGATCACCCGCCAGGCAGACAGATCGGAGGTATCTCCGCCGCTTACCGCCGCGGCCGCGAACTACACGTTCACGTTGCCCGCGGCCATGGAAGGTCTTTCGATCGTCCTCTACCCGACCGCACAGTTCTTCGACGGGCGCGGCGCCAACCGCTCGTGGATGCAGGAGCTGCCCGACGCCATCACGAAAGCCGTGTGGAACTCCTGGGTGGAAATTCACCCGGAGACGGCCGGCCCGCTCGGCATCGAAACGGGAGACCTCGTCGAAGTAACGACGGCCGGAGGATCGATCCAGGCTCCCGCCGCCGTCTACCGGGGCGTCCGGCCCGATGTCATCGCCGTGCCGCTGGGCCAGGGACACACGGCGTACGGGCGTGTCGCCGCCGGGCAGGGCGTCAATGCCGTGACCCTCCTCGACGGGACGGCGGACCCCAGGAGTGGCGCGCTCGCCTATTCCGGAGCGGCCGCACAACTCTCGGCGGTCGGACGGCGCGGCCGGCTGAGCGTCATGCAGGGCTCGGACACGGACCTGGACCGGGAGATCGCGGAACTCATCAGCGTCGACGCGGCGCTGGCCGCCGCGCAGGCACACCACGTAGACCTGACGGAACTGGTCGAGGCGGCCTGGGATTCCGATCCGCAAAGTCCGTATCGCTGGGGCATGACGATCGACCTGAACGCGTGCAACGGCTGCGGCGCCTGCGTCACCGCGTGCTATTCGGAGAACAACATCCCCGCGGTCGGCGACGACCTGTGTGCCCAGGGTCGCGAGATGTCGTGGATGCAGATCATGCGCTACTACGAAGAGACGGAGGACGACGGGTTTCAAACCGTTCACGTTCCGGTTCTCTGCCAGCAGTGCGGCGACGCACCGTGCGAGCCCGTGTGCCCGGTTTACGCGGCGTATCACACGGGAGAGGGACTCAACGCCCAGGTCTACAACCGGTGCGTGGGTACGCGGTACTGTGCGAACAACTGTCCGTACAAGGTGCGGCGGTTCAACTGGTTCGATTACGAGCAGCCGTACCCGCTGAACCTGCAGTTGAACCCGGATGTGACGGTTCGCTCCACGGGCGTGATGGAGAAGTGCACGTTCTGCGTTCAGCGGATCAGCCGGGCCAAGATCGACGCGAAGGCGGACGGACGGCTGGTGGCGGACGGGGAAATCGTCACGGCTTGCATGCAGTCCTGCCCGACCCAGGCGATCAGATTCGGCAATCTGAAGGACCCGGCGAGCGCCGTGTCGCGCATCGCCAAGGGGCCGCGCGGATACGGCATGTTGGGAGACCTCAACACGCGCCCGGCCATCACCTATCTGAAGTCGGTCACGCACGCGCATGTCACCGAGGGCGGCCATGGCGGTGACGGCGGCGGCGAGGCGGAGCATTGAGAACACATGGCGACTGCTGAACACGAGATCCCGGCCGTCACTCCGCTGACTCTGGCGGACGCGAATCACGACATTTCGCGGCCGATCGAAACGCCGCCGTGGCGGTTCTGGCTGCTGCTGTCGATCTGCGGCGTCGGCATCCTGGCGGCGGGCATCGCATGGATGATCCAGATCCGCACCGGAATCGGTGTGACCGGGATCAATAATCCGGTCAGCTGGGGCGTCTACATCGTCACGTTCGTGTTCTGGGTCGGCATTGCCCACAGCGGCACGCTGATCTCGGCGGTGCTCTACCTGGTCCGCTCCGGCTGGCGAACCACGATCAATCGTGCCGCCGAGGCGATGACGATCTTCGCCGTGATGACCGCGGGCTTGT
>JAOTWC010000061.1 GCA_029863105.1 Gemmatimonadota bacterium
TGGCCGGCATCGTCCTGGTCACGCCGGGTGTTCTCACCGATGGTCTGGGACTGGCGCTTCTTGTTCGGCCGATCCGGTCAGCTGTGGTCCGTACGCTGGAGCGGCGGTTCGGTAAGAGGATCGAGGCCCGCGTCGACGCCGAAGTCTCCGGCGGGCAGAGAATCATCGAGATCTGATGGGAGGAATCGTGAAACACGGTATGAATCCGGAACTCGGCCTGACCATTCTGAGGATCGTCCTCGGGGTCATATTCATCGCGCATGGCTGGCCCAAGGTCGGTTCCATGGCCGGCACCGCGGACTTTCTGGGCGGGCTCGGTGTCCCGGCGCCGCTCGTCGCTGCCTGGGCCATCACCGTCCTTGAACTGTGTGGAGGCCTTCTGCTGCTGATCGGGTTTCTCGTCACGCCGGTGGCCCTGCTGCTCACGGCACACATGCTCATGGGCATCGTACTCGTCCATGCCGCCAACGGCTTCTACGTGATTGGTCTCGGGGCCGGGGGTATAGAGTTCAACCTGATTCTCGCCGCCGCCGCCATGATGCTCGTGTTCGGCGGGCCCGGACTCGCCGCCCTCGACAGCCGCAAGCAGCCCTGATGCTGGACGGGTCCCGGATCGTTTCCCGGCTCGACACGGAGAGCCGGGACGGCGCCGACCGTGACGCCCTGCTCCGCCTGGCCGTGCAGGAGATCGAGGCTGCCTCGGGTCGGTTCGACTGGGTTGGAATCTACTTGCTGGACGGCGAAACCCTGACCCTCCACAACTACGTCGGCGAACCCACGGAGCACACGCAGATCACTGTCGGACACGGCGTGTGCGGAACGGCCGTGGCCGAGGACCGCAATATCAACGTGCCCGATGTGCGGGCACTCGACAACTACATCGCCTGCAGCGTGGAAACGCGGTCGGAAATCGTCGTGTTGATCCGCGCTGCGGAGACGGGCCAGGTCTACGGGCAACTCGATCTCGACAGCGACCGGCAGGGCGCGTTTACCGAAGCGGATGAGATCGAGCTGCGCCGCGTCGCCGATTGGCTCGGAGGTTTGTTCTCGGGCGACTAGCGTGGCGTGTTACAGGCGCTCCAGAGCCCAGGCGGCATGTTCCCGGACGAGCTCGGACGCGTCGGCCAGGCATCGGCGCAGCACCGGGACGGCCGCCCGGTCTCCACTGTTGCCGAGGCCGACGCACAGGTTGCGCAGCATCGCGTCCCGGCCCGGCCGGGCCAGTGGTGTGCCGCGATACGCCTCGCGGTACACGTCGCGATCCATCTCCAGCAAGGCTTCGGCCCATTCCTGCATCGCGGGAAACTCGGCGTGTCCCCCTGGAACCAGCGCGGTCGGATCGCCGGGTTGCGGCGCTGCGTTCCAGGGACACACGTCCTGGCAGATGTCGCACCCGAACACGCGGTTTCCGATCGCCGGTCGCAGCTCCACGGGAATCGACCCGCGCAGTTCGATCGTCAGGTAGGAAATGCAGCGCCGCGAGTCGATCGTGCGGTCGTCCAGAATGGCGTCGGTCGGACAGGCGTCGATGCAGCGACGACACGTTCCGCAGCGATCCGGGACGAACGGTGGGTCGGGTTCCACGTCCAGAGTCGTCAGCAACTCGCCCAGCAGGAGCCAGGATCCGAGCTCCGGGCTGATGAGCATCGAGTTCTTGCCGATCCACCCCAGGCCGGCGCGCTGCGCGTGGTCGCGTTCCAGAACGGGACCGTAGTCCACGTAGCGGCGAACGCGAGCATCCGGATCGAGCGACCGGACATCGTCCGCCAGTGCATCCAGACGCGTCTCGAACCAGTCGTGGTAATCAATGCCGCGAGCGTAGCGGGCGATGAGCGGCTGTCCCCGGTCATTCTCCGCTGGTGCCGGTCCGGGCATGGAGCTGTCGTCCGGCGAGTAGGACAGGGTTGCCACGATCACCGTCCTGCATCCGATCAGCGCCTCTCGCGGATCCAGGCGACGTCGGACGGCATCCGGCCTCGCCATCCAGGCCATCTCACCGTGGTAGCCCGCCTCGAGCCAATCCAGATAGACCCCCGCGTGCACGGGCGCCTCGGCTGGCGCGAACCCGATGCTCGTGAACCCCAACTCTCGGCCCGTGGAACGAATGCGGGAAGCTGCGGCCCGGGGATCGGAGTCACTCAAGGCGACCGGCACTCGGACACAGGTGAGCGAGTTCGCAGTTGCGGCAGTCCGGCCGGCGGGCGGTGCAGCGAGCCCGGCCATGCAGGATCAGGCGAAACGCGAACGGGATCCACTGCTCCCGCGGCAGCACCTGCATCAGGTCGCGCTCAACCTTCACCGGGTTTGTCTCTCCCGTCAGGCCGAGGCGGTGGGCGAGCCGTTTGATGTGCGTGTCGACCACGACCCCCTCGGCTTTGCCGAAGGCATTGCTCAGCACGACGTTCGCCGTCTTGCGAGCCACTCCGGGTAACTCGAGCAACTCCTCCATGGTGTCGGGTACCTGCCCGTCATGGACGGCCGTCAGGTGCGCTCCCACGCCCTGAATGGACCTCGCCTTGTTTCGAAAGAACCCGGTAGAGTGGATGAGTCGTTCGAGTTCCTCCCTCTCCGCCTCGGCATACGCGCGAGCAGTGGGATAGCGGGCGAACAGGGCGGGCGTCACCTGGTTCACGCGTTCATCGGTGCACTGCGCCGAGAGAATCGTGGCGACGACCAGCTGAAGGGGTGTCTCGTAGTCGAGGCTGATGCCGGTATCGGGATAGGCCGACGCGAGGAGCACCGCCAGTTCATGCGCTCGCGCGCGACGTGCCCTGAGCGAGAGGACACGCGGCTTCCAGTCAGCCACCGAGCGCCTGCAGCCGTTCGATAAACCGCAGGACCTGCGCCATCTGGATCGCCCTGGCCGGCTGGCCCTCGACCTCGACCAGCGCGGGTCGATCGCCGTGCGAGCGAAGCAGGTCCGCCGCCTTCGTAAGCGGAGTGTCGGCCGGCATGCGCGGCACTTCGTCGAGCGGAGTCATGACCTCGAACACCGGAACAAGGTGTCTTCGCTCGACAGGTACGTCCCCGGCGGCCCCGAGCGTCACGATCCCGACCAGGTGTCCCTCCCGTTCGACGAGAAACGCGTCTGAGGCACCGTGCAGGGCCGACGCGACGAACTCGGCGACGGTATCCAAGGCGCTCACCGGAGCCGGTGCCTCCCCGAGGACCGCCGTGACGGGATACTGTTTCAGGGAAGCACGCAGGCTGCGCACCTGATTGTGCTCCATCGCCTTGGTCGCGGCGCTGGCGAGAAACCACCCGAGGAACGCGGCCCAGAGTCCGGCCATGCTTCGACCCGCGAGAAACAGCCACACGCCGAGACCCATCAAACCCCAGGCAAACAGCCGACCAATGCCGGCGGCCCACGCGGTGGCCCTGGTCAGGTCTCCCGTCAGGTGCCACAAGACCGAGCGCAGCACCCGCCCACCATCGAGCGGAAACGCGGGGACCATGTTGAACACGGCCAGGATCAGGTTGAGCTGGGCCAGGGTTGCAGCAAGCAGAACAGCCGGATCCGATCCGGCCGCCATCGCGCCCTGGGTGGCCGTCCAGAACACACCCGCCAGTGTCAGGCTGGCCAGTGGCCCCACGATCGTCAGCACGAACTCATCGATCGGTCGGCGCGCCTCCATTCGCATTTCGGCGACGCCGCCGAAAATGAACAGAGTGATGCGCTCGACCGGGATCCCTCGGGCTCGCGCCACGAGTGCATGGGCGAGCTCGTGGACGAGTACCGATACGAACAGGAGCAGAGCCGTGGCGAAACCCAGCACCCAGTAGGTGACAGCCCCCATTCCGGGCGAGCGAAACGGAAAGTCGAAGGTTGCGAACGTCCATGTCAGCAAACCGAGCACAGCGAACCACGACCAGTCGAGCCGCAGTCGGATTCCGAATACACGCGTGACCTCGACCCCACCCAGCATCACGACGGGCTGCTCCTTGCGAGGCCTTCGTAGGAGCCTCGGAAGTACACCAGCGGATCGTCGGAGTCGTCATCGACGCCGACTCTCAGAACCTGTCCGAAGTACACCGAGTGATCGCCCACCTGGACGGTCCTTTCGAGCTCGCACTCGCACACGGCGAGGGCCGCCGGCAGCACGGGGCATCCCGTGACGCCGGGGCGCCAATCCACTCCGACGAACTTGTCTGTCGCAGAACTGCTGAACCGCCTCGCGAGGTCCGCGTTTCGCCGGCCCAGGAAGTTCAGGGCGAATCGTTCGGTGACGCGAATCGCCGCATGGGTGGCCGAACTGGCTGCCAGGCTGGCCAGTACGATCGGGGGCTCGAGCGAGACGGAGCAAACCGCGGTGGCCGTAAGGCCGAACGGAGCGCCGTCGGCATCCGCCGTGGTCACGATGCTGACTCCGGTAGCCAATCGGCTCATCGCGTCTCGAAACCGGGCCGCGTCTACGGCATCAGGGAACTGACTCATGTCCCTCCGTCCACCTCCGTGGTACCGGACATCCGAGCCGCCAGAAAACGATTCAGGGTCAGCAGGGCGACGAGGACCACACCCCATTGGACGAGTACCGTCCCCACATTGAAGCTGGAAAACGGTGTCAGCGTCGCCTTCAGGTCTCCGCCCTGCACCGCCTGCCACAACCACCACACCGTGAGGACAGCCGCCTCGACCATCACGAGCCTCATGGCCCAGTTCCACCACCGTCCAATGCTGATGTCGCTCCCGGCCTGGTTGACCAGGTCTACGCGGAATCGATCCACACCGTACTTCATCACGGCGAACGCGAAGAAGAACCCGGAGACCATCAACCCGACGCCCCACACCCAGTCCTGGTTCTGAAAGAACGGCAGGGACAGCGCCGACGGAACCCCGAACAGGAAGCCGGCGCCTCCGACCACGCTGATCGCCCGTCCACGCTTCCACCCCGCATCCATCAGAACTCGGGTCGCCAGTTCGATCATCGCGATCAGACTGCTCCACGCGGCGAACACGAGGGCGAGGAAAAAGAAGACCATGAACGCGTCGCCACCGGGCACCTTGGAGAACAGCTGCGGAACCCAGATGAACGTGAGCCCCTCGTTGCCGGCGCCGACGATTTCACCCGCTGCTTCGGGCATGATCGCGAACACAGTGCACAACACCATGATGCCGGCCAGCAGCGACACCGAGTTGTTGCCGAAACCCAGCACGAAAGCGTTCAGTGCCGTGTCCTCCGTTTTGCGCAGGTACACGGCATAGGCCACCACCAGCCCCCATCCGGCCCCCGTGTCCCAGGCGTTCTGGGTGAGCGCCTGGATCCAGATGTCGGGCGAGGCCAGGTCGGACCACGTCGGCGTGAACATGAACGCCAGGCCTGCCGCGGCCCCGGGCAACGTGATCGCGCGCACGGCGAGGACGATCACGAGAAGGAACAGGCCCGGTATCAGAATCCGCGCCGCCCGCTCGATGCCCTTGACGCCCCGGGCAACGACGAACACGCCGAGGCCCATCGCAATTGCGTGGGTGAGCACCGCGGCCGGCGAGCCGACGTAGCCCTCCCAGAACCCGGTGGCTGCCTCGGGCGACGTCATCGGAACGCCGCGCGACACGGCTCCCCACAGGTAGCGCAGCGTCCAGCCCATGACGACCGAGTAGTAGAACATGATCGCCGTGGCCGTGAATGCGACCCAGGCTCCCATCCACGCATGGCCTTTTCCAATCAACGCGGCGAAGGCGCCGATGGGGCCCCGGCGGGACGCTCGCCCCATCGCAAACTCGACGAGTAGCAGAGGCACAGACCAGAGGAGCAGGAATACCGCCCACGCGATGAGAAACGACCCGCCCCCGTTCGTGGCGACGATGCGCGGAAACCTCCAGATGTTCCCGGTCCCGACGGCCATCCCCAACATGACGACCATGGTTCCCCAGCGGGAAGAAAATCTCTGCGCTTCGCTCACGCGTCCTCCTCCTCAGCGCTCTCCGGGCGGTCGATCGCCGACAGCCAGTCGAGCAGCGTCCGGTTGAATAGTTCGGGCATCGAAATGTGCGAACAGTGACCCGTACCGGCGATCTCGAGATACGTCGCTCCCGGGATCAGCTCTGCGATCTCACGGGCCCAGGCGGCAGGCGTATATCGATCCAGCGGTCCCTTCAACACGAGGGTGGGGACTCGAATCGCGGCCAGCTCCGGCCTGAGGTCCTCCTGTTTCAGCAGCTCCACGCGGGCACCGGAGATCCCTGGATGAACGGTGCGGGGACCGGACCAGAATACGTAGTCGATTACGCGGTCCGCACCGGGCGATGAATCGAACACCCATACATTCAGGCGACTCCACATACGCGCGAGAAACCGGCCAATGGCGGTCGGAAGGTAACGCGTCGTCGCCATCGCCACCGGAACCAGGAGAGTGGCGTTCAGGCCTACGTGCTCATAGCTCACGCGGGCCAGCGAGTTCGCCACGATGAGGGCGGAAACACGATCCGGGTGCCGCACGGCGAGCCGCATGGCGATCGAGCCGCCGAGGCTCTGGCCCAGCATCGTCGCGCGTCGAACTCCATGCGCGGCCATCAGTTCGTCCACGTCTGCGGCCAATCGCTCGAACCGCATGTCCGGCGTGATCGTCTCACGGACATCCGCGCACAGCACCCGATGGCCCCGCGCGAGACGCGGTATCTGGTAGCGGAAGGTCTCCTTGATTCCGTCCGCGCCGGGAATCAGCACGATCGCCGGCCCCTCACCGGCATCGATCAGATCGACCGTTTCGCCGTCGGAGTAGGTGAAGCGCGACGTTGGCAGAGGACGGCCGGTATGATCGGTGACGGGAGGCCGCGTGAGCCGCGCATTCCGCCGTCCCATCAGCCATATCCAGCCTGCGATCGCGACCGGAAGGGCGATCAACCACACTGTCATGCAGGAATCCGGTAGACGGGATAGGGATCCTGTCGGCACCGGGCGACGACATGATCGGTGAACCAGCTGTCCACCGACCACGGTTCGATGATCGTGAACAGCAGGCGCGCTCCAGGCTGGTCGGCCGGGACCCACCACGAGCCTGCCGGAAATGTGCGCGGCGCGGGCGACCCGAGACCCGATTCATCCGCGACTTCCGGGCACGCCGGATATTTCTGCACCACTCGTGTTGCGGGCTCCCCCAGTAGTTCTGCCTCGAACCCGTGAGCCGCCAGGGCGTCGACGAGTTCGGCGCCTGCTGCATCCACCATCCACCCCTCCGGCAGGCTCAGAACCGCGCCGACCTGGACGGCCGACCTCCAGGGACGAAGAACCGTCCGCACGCGAAAACCGCGATCATTCAGTTTGACCCACGGAAGCCCGCTGACGGATGGATTTTCCGCATAGCTGGCCGCGAGCGCGAGTGGACTCTCCGGAGATCGGGATGCCCGATCAGCGACCCGCACCAGGTCTCCGGCGAGCAGTGCCGCGGCCTCGAGAAAGGCCCGTGTCGCCACGTACAACTGCCCCGTCCGCTGCGACAGGCCCAGGATATCGCGGGTCGAGGAGGTCTCGACGAGGAAGGCCGCCGCGCCGGCCAGCCCGAACGCGTTGCGCGCATTGGCGGCTTCCAGCGGTGCCGGCGTGTAGTAGGGTTCGACCACATCTTCTTCGTCGTCCCACACGGCCACGTACTCGTGAAACCGGATGTCGGCGCGCGCGAGCTGGTTTGCCACCTGGGGAAGCAGATAGAACCGGGCGAAGGTCGCCAGGTCGGGGTCCACGTTGGGGTGAGTGGGTACGCCGATCTGAACGGTGTATTCGGTCGGACCAATCTCGTGCAGGTCCAGCACCAGGTGGGGGTGCCAGTCCGCCAGCTCCGCCCAGATGGCGCGCGCCTCGGACGCGGCCAGCTTGACGTGGTCACGATTCAGGTCCACGCCGCCCGCGGCGCCTCTCGTTCGGCGCGCCACGCCGAGCGGGTTGGCCATCGGAATCACTCGGACGTCCAGCGTCCGGCGCAGGGCTGCCAGTTCACCGCTTACCAGGTCACGAATCACCAGCAGTCCGACCTC
>JAOTWC010000062.1 GCA_029863105.1 Gemmatimonadota bacterium
CACCGGGGTCAGTCTGGGTCCCCGCGCGCGGTCGAACTCCGCCGACCCGTTCGTTCAGCGTACTCCGGATCGGGACCTCCGCGAGATCCCGAAGTGCATCCCGCTCCCCAGGCCGCAGCAGGCCGGCACGCGATAAGATTTCTACGGCCGCGGGCCCCACGGCACGACGCGCGCCGTCTTCCACCTTCAGGGCCAGCCCCCACTTCTCGTCGGTCGCCGCCACGCAGAGGACGCCCTCGGCTCCCTCCTTAGCCAGGAGGCGCCCGGCCGTCGCCAGCATGATGCTCAGAGGCTCTCGACCCGCGGACGATGTAAGCTCGGGATGTCGCGTCATCGCGTCGACAACAACTGCGGATGGCGATCCGGTTTCTGCTGCCCGCGTCGCCAGGCGAGCGTAGGCTGTCGCCATCGTGGCCAGGCCCACGAAAGGCGTGGGAACCCCGCATCCGTCCGTGGCCCAGTTGAGCGTTTCCGGATCAGCCTCGATCCAGTCGGGCATCAGTTGCCGGACGCGAGCCTGCACCGGGTGATCGTATCGCCAGTAGCCGTCGGTGTCCCAACTGTGATGTGTGGCCAGGGCCAGCATCGATGCGTGCTTACCCGAGCAGTTATTGTGCAGGCTTCCGGGTTGGCGGCCGGACCTGCTCAGCACGTCGGCCGCGTGGGCGTCATAGGGCGTATGAGGACCGCAGTACAGCGCCGCTGGACGCTCGCCGATCGCGGCAAGCATTCGCTCGACGTGGGCTATGTGCTCCTCCGTGCCGCCGTGCGAGGCACAAACCACGGCCAGGTCCTTGCTGTCCAGCCCAAACGCCCGGTCTGCCCCGTCCTCGACCACCGCCAGCGCCTGGAACGGCTTGAATGCCGACCTCCAGAAAGAGCTCGCCCGTGGATTTCCGAACGTCAGGTCGCCGGCGCCCTGTGCGGTCCGCACGGCAGCGCAGACGCGGTGGTTCGATTCGACAACGCCGCCGCGCGTAACTTCTATGATGATGTGCGCGTAGTGCAGGGGTTCCTCCGTGGGCACGTTCGTGGCATCCGACCGGATGCCCACCAGAGTACAGGCAGGAACGAGCGGCGGACAGTGGCCGCGCCAGGCTCAGGCGCGTTCCAGCTCCGCCCTTCGTGACAGCCGAGTCGAGGTCCGGGCGACGCGTCGGGCCGACGACTCGACGCCACCCAGCACGTCGTCCACACTGCGCTTCCCCAGTGCGGCAAAGTCCGGCGTATCCCCGGGAGCTCGTTCCTCGGCGGCGTGCAGATCGATCCACCGATCGAAGCGGTCGCTCAGCCGGACGATCCCGTAGAATCGCCGTCCCGGCGACCCGTCGCGGCGGATGAAATCAACCACGGCTGCGCCGAGCGCAACCTGCGCCAGCGCCAAATCCTTGAATCCGTCGACTACCAGCTTGAATTGAAATTCGAGCACGTCGCGCATCACGACGCCCCAGCTCACGGCCTGCGTGCCCGACTCGATCACGCGCGTATCTCTTGTCATGACAGTCACTTCCAGCACAGGCTCCGGAGCGTACGATCGATCGTCAACGGGCTTTCGCCCGGCTTCTGTTCGTTGCCCAACCTGTACGAGTGGGGCGACCGGACGGTTTCGCGATCGACGCCTCGAGGTCTCAGTCGGCCGAACGTCGCGGACTTCCGCGCCAAACGGATAGGGGCGCGCCTTGCGGCCCACGGATCTACCGTTCATAATGGGGTCAGTGTTGTCGTACCCACCGTTTTTTCTCGTTCCAGAGGAGAGTAGCGTGACGAAACAGGAATTTGCGGAGAAGCTGGCGCGCAAGACCGACATTTCCAAGGCGAAGGCCATGGATGTGATCGATGCCATCTTTTCCACCAAGTCGGGTCAGGGCATCATCGCGGTGGAGCTCGACGGCGGTCGCGACTTCACGGTGACAGGATTCGGCACGTTCAAGACGCGCAGAACCAAGGCCAGGATGGGTCGGAATCCGCAGACGGGTGCGACGATTCACATTGCCGCGCGCAACAGTGTTTCGTTTCGGGCGGGCAAGGGGCTGAAGGATCGCGTCAAGCAGTAGCGCGAGTCGCTTCTGAGCCGTGGAGCGCGGACGGACCAACGGTTCGTTGTGCGCGCTCCGCGGCTCACTCCTTCCGCCGATGGCTGGAAGGGTAGGACGGGTCAGCCGGTGGCTGGTGGCTCCGGCTGGTTCGGTGCGTTGTCTCCGGCCGCCGCCTTCAGCAGATCCTCGACAGTCCGGGCACCTTTCAGGCGCCTGACCGCCCGCAACACCTGGAGTTCGTCTCGCTGGCTGCGACGCATCGCTTCCAGCTCCCCGAACGCCGTGTTGGCAAGCTGTGTAGCGAGAAACCGGTCCACCAGCGGCTGCACCGAGCGGTAGAGTGCTTCGTCGATCTGCACGCCTTCACTCTGCAGGAGCGTCAGGAACTCGGTCCGCATGTCCTGCGTGATCTCGAATTCCCGCTCCAGACCAGGATGCTCACCGTTCCACTGAACGGCAAACCGGAAAGCGAGCTGACGGATCGACAGGGCGTTCCGGTTCAGCTCCGCTCCGAATTCGCGCTCGGCCTCGGACAGGGAATCGGCGACCAGTACATCGGGGATGATCCCACCGCCGCCCTTGACGGTACGGCCGCCTGCCGTGGTAAACACTTCGGGTTCGGCCTCAGACACAGGTTCATGTCCCGGCGGCAGGAGAACCCCCACATCCACCGTCTCGACCGAGACTCCCTCGACCGCCCGGTCGCGCTGAATGGAGCGTCCGCTCGGGGTCAACCAGGCAGCCGTCGTCAGTTTCAGATGATGCCCGCCGGGAAGCAGATACACGGTCTGCATCGAACCCTTACCGAAACTCGGCGTTCCCAGAATCAGGGCCCGGTCGTGATCCTGAAGCGCGCCCGCTACGATCTCCGACGCGCTGGCACTTGCGCCGTCCACCAGGACGACGATCGGAAGTCCGGGAAACGCGTCATCTTCGGTCGCCAGGAAGGTGTGATTCTGATCTGCGACTCGCGACTTCGTCGTGACGATCGGCGCACCACGCGGCAGGAACAGGTCACTGACGTCCACGCCTTCCTCAAGCAGGCCACCCGGATTGCCACGCAGATCGAGCACGAGCCCCGTTGCGCCCGATGCGACGAGAGCGCTGATGGCCGCGCGCAACTCTTCAGTGGCTTCACGGCTGAATTGACTCAGGCGGGCAGCGCCGATGTGCTCGTCGACCATATACGCCAGCACCGGCGGCACGTGGATCTCGTCTCGCGTGATCGTCAGATGGATCGGGACAGTCACACCCACGCGAGCCACGGTGACGACGACGGGTTCACCGACGGGCCCTCGAAGGCGCCCGATGACGCGCGATTCATCCCAACCCGCTACGCTCTCGCCTTCAACTCCGACGATCCGGTCGCCGGTGAGCAGGCCTTCGCGCTCCGCCGGCGTGCCTGCGATCACGCTCATCACCGTGACCCAATCGCCGACCATCTGGACACGAATTCCGAGGCCCCCGTAGTTCCCCGTCGTCGTGATCTCCAGGTCGATGGCGTCCGCGGCATCGATGAACGTCGAATGCGGGTCGCCCAATCGGTCCAGCATGCCGTCGATCGCCATCTGGTACAGGTCGTCAGTGTCGACAACCTCCACATACCGTTCCGCGATGATCCGCTCCACCCGACGCAGCTGCGCCCGGTCGAACGCCTCAGCCTCCTGGGCCGCGGCGGCCCGCTGCATGAGGGCTCCGCCGGCCATCAGCGCGGCCAGCGCGACCACTCCCGCGACCGGCGTCCGGTACCCACGCATCGGCGTCATCCTCCCGAAACCTCGGTCGGCTTGGCGACGGCGGCCAGGGCGATGAGCTGCTCGGGGCTGCGCGCATCGCGCAACAACGAAGCGGCTTCCTGCACTTCCGCCTGGCGGGCGAGCAGTACCTTGAGACCGGCTTCCTCGTCGAACGCGACGCTTGCCAGCTGGCTGTGAAGACGGTAGTCCATCAGGCCGCTGCCTTCGCGCAGGATCACGGGGTCAATTGCCTCGTTCGTTTCCCGGTCCACGAATTCGACGAATGCGCGGCGCAGCTCGGGCGTGATTTCCGTCGGCCGGATCCCGGGGTTCGCGCGCACCCAGTCAACGGCGAACCGGAGGCTGAGGGTTTCCAGTGATACCTGCGCCTCGATCATTCCGGCACGCAGCCGCTGCTCGGGGACAGTCAGCGTGTCGGGGGGCATCACCAGGTCGGGTTGAATCCCTCCGCCGCCATAGACCCTGCGCCCGCCGACCGTCCGAAACACCTGCTGGCCCGCCGTATCCGCCTGCGCGTCGGGGGTTCGGAGCGGCGCATCTGCCAGGCCGAGTTGGACGGCTTCGGCTACGGCTTGATTGAACTCGTCTGTTCCCAATCCTCCGCCATCCTCGGCGTCGTGGGCGCGGTGGATCGATCGTCCGCTCGGCGTATACCATGTACCGGTCGTAAGGCGCAAAAAACGTTGTCCGGGAAGCGGGAACACGCTCTGCATCACGCCTTTGCCAAACGTCCGGGATCCTAGCAGTACGGCGCGATCGAAGTCCTGCAGAGCACCGGCCACGATTTCCGATGCGCTGGCCGACCAACCGTTCACCAGAACCACCATCGGCAGGCCCGGATATCTGTCAGGCCCGGGTGCGATGAACTTCTGGTTGTCCTGCGGATCCCTCCCGCGGGTCTCCACTACGGAGGATCCGTGCTCCAGAAACAGGTCGGCGATTTCGACAGCCTCGGGCAGTATTCCGCCCGAGTTCCATCGGAGATCCAACACGACCGACTCGGCCCCACGCGCGAGCAGTCCGTCGATCGCCTGCTGCAGTTCGCGGGCTGATGAGCGGCTGAACTGCTCGAGTCGAACGTATCCGACACCACCGTCCAGCAGCACCGAGCGAGTGGCATCCAGGTGAACCGCGTCGCGCACCACCGTCATGCGCAGCAGGTCCGGCACGCCGTCTCGCCTGACCGCAATGTCGACGGGCTCTCCCCGAATCCCGCGCAGCGCGCTTACGGCTTCCGACTGCGACCACCCGAGCGTCGAATTCCCCTCGACTTCGACGATCCGGTCCATCTTCCGCAGGTCCAGCAGCGAGGAAGGGCTGTTGGGGATCACACCCAGTATGCTGATCCCGTCTTCACCGGCCAGCACGCGCATTCCCACGCCGCCGTAATTGTTTGACAACAGCGTGCCGTCGTCGCCGCCCCTTATGTATGCGGCGTACGGATCGCCGAGTTCCGCGAGCAGGCCGTCGATCGCCAGCTCATACAGCGAATCCGGATCGACCTCATCCACGAACCGCTCCGCCACGTACCGGTGGACGAGGTCAAACAGTGTGGACCTGGAGATTTGGTCCGCCGCCTGGGACTGCATGAGCGAACCGCCACTGAACACCGCCACGGCCACCACCACCGCGACCGCCACCCATCCACGCCGTGTATTCATTCCGCCTCCTGCCCTGTCGCTTCCCTGGCTTCGCCGCTCGATGCGGGGCTCTTCCCCTGAAACTCGCTCGCTGACGAAATGTTTCCCATTCCCGGCCGCTTCGGCACGAACCGCTCGGGCCAGCGGCCGGACAGTTCGCTCCAGATCTTCTCGTGCACCTCTGCTGGATCGCCCTCCGAATCAACGCACACGATCGTCGAGTCCGAAGCCGCCATCCGGTCGTATGCGGCGGCGACCGCCGCGTGGAACTCCGCCCGCTCGCGTTCCAGCCGGTCGGCTTCCCCGGATTGGCGTTCCCGACCGCGCTCGGGATCAATCCTCAGCAGTACGGTCAGGTCCGGCGCCAGGCCGCCGGTCGCCAGCTGGTTGGCCGCTCGAACCTGGTCCATGGGCAGCCCGCGAGCCGCGCCCTGGTAGGCGAACGTGGACAGCTCGAATCGATCGGCCAGCACCAGCTTGCCCTGTTCCAAAGCCGGGACGACCAGTCGCCGGACGAATTCTGCGCGGGAGGTCAGGTACAGGAACAACTCCGATTCGGCGCACATCTCCGTGTCGGGACTCAGCACCAGGGCGCGAGCCTGCTCGCCGACCGCAGTTCCTCCCGGCTCGCGCACCATCAAATGGTCGACGCCGGAGTCGCGCAGGCGCCTCGACACAGTGCGTATCTGCGTCGACTTTCCCGCACCCTCCACGCCTTCGAACACGATGAACAGCCCCGGGCGTCCATCGGCTCGTCCGCTCACGGGTTCACCGGTCGGTCACTAGTCGTAATACTCAACACCGAGGTGCGTGATCTGCTCCTCACCCACCAGCCAGCGCAGCGTGTTCTTGAGCTTCCAGTGCTGGATAAAAATGTCATGCTCGGGGTAGAGCCCCGGCGCCACCTGCGGGCTCTTGAAGTAGAACGACAACCATTCCTGGATGCCGTGGAGGCCCGAGCGCTGCGCCAGGTCGAGAAACAGCGCAAGGTCCAGGACGATCGGGGCGGCCAGGATCGAATCCCTGCACAGGAAGTCGATCTTGATCTGCATCTTGTAGTCCATCCAGCCGAAGATGTCGAGATTGTCCCAACCCTCTTTGTTGTCACCGCGCGGCGGGTAGTAGTTGATTCGAACCTTGTGATACATGTTCCCGTACAGATCCGGATACATCTCCGGCTGCAGAATGTGTTCCAGAACGCCGAGCTTCGACTCTTCCTTCGTCTTGAAGCTCTCCGGATCGTCCAGGACTTCGCCGTCACGGTTCCCGAGAATGTTCGTCGAGAACCAGCCGTTCAGGCCCAGCATCCGAGTCTTCAAACCGGGAGCCAGGATCGTCTTCATCAGGGTCTGGCCAGTCTTGAAGTCCTTGCCGCAGACCGGAACCCTGTTCTCGCGGGCGAGCTCCAGCATCGCGGCCATGTCCACGGTGAGATTCGGTGCGCCGTTGGCAAACGGGACCCCTTCCTTCAGAGCGGCCCAGGCGTAGATCATCGATGGCGCGATCGCATCCGCGTTGTCCCGCATCGCCTGCTCGAATGAAGCCAGTGACGCATGCTCCTGCGTGGGTTGCAGGAAGATCTCCGTCGAGGCGCACCAGACGATTACGAGGCGCGCACAGTCGTGGTCTGTCTTGAAGCGGCGTATGTCCGCTCTCAGTTGTTCTCCGAGCTCGTATTTGCTCTCCCCGGACTTCACGTTCGTTCCGTCGAGCTTCTTGACATATTTCTTGTCGAACACGGCTGGCATCGGCTTGATCGACTTGAGAAAATCGGCGATCGGCTCGATGTCTTCAGACCGCAGAACCCCGCACACGCGCGCCGACTCGTAGGCATCGTCCGGAATCGGGTCCCAGGCACCGAACACGAGGTCGTCCAGGTCGGCAAGCGGGACAAACTCCTTGATCAGGGGCACACGGTCGTCCGTGCGCTTGCCAAGCCGAATGGTGTTCATCTGCGTAAGCGAGCCGATCGGACGTTTCCTGCCGGTTCGAATCGACTCGACGCCAGCGATCGTCGTCGTGGACACAGCCCCCAGACCGACCAGCAACACACCGAGTCTTCCGTCGGCGGGCTGAATCTCCCGCCCTGTCTGCTCCTGCATATTCCGTTGTCTCCTCTGATCTGTCTCGGACGCTAGTGGGCGTCAGGTATTGGGACTGCGCTCGGACGGCCGGCGTTTCACGGCCCTTCCCACGGCCCGGCCCTCCGGCCGCGTGTTCCGGTACACCCACCAGATGCGCTGCAGAACCGTGAGGTTCGTCAGGATGGCCAACGCATACAGGACGACTTTCAGAACAATGCCGCTGTTCTGCTCCCCAAACAGGACCGCGGCCAGTCCGATCAGCAGGACGCGTTCGGCCCGTTGCATGAGTCCTATCGAGCAATCGATGCCGAGTGCTTCTGCCCGGGCCCTTGTGTAGCTGATCATGAGCGACCCGGCCATGGCTAGCATGACCACGTAGATCATGCCCACGTCGCCAAGCTCGAGCCGATAATCGTTATAT
>JAOTWC010000063.1 GCA_029863105.1 Gemmatimonadota bacterium
GGCGCAGATAGTCGAGATCGAGTCCGGCCATCGCTGAAATCGCCGGACCGACTCCGCCTGGCGATGCTCCGTACGCATGGCAGGCCGTGCAGCCGAGCGATTGGATGAGCGCCGCCGGATCGATGTCCTGTGGAGTCGCACGGCCATCCGTGGCCGGGTCAGTCGGCGTAGTTGCGTCCGGCCCGTCGCCGGACGGAGCGAGATCCGCCGCCGTTACGGTCACCTCACCACCCTGGCTCTGGAGGAAAGCCACCAGGCTCCAGATCTGGGCGTCGGACAGGGTGCGGCTCATATCCGGCATGATCGGTTGAAAGCCTTCGACGACGTAGGCGCCGGGGTCCACGAGGGACTCGTGCAGGTAGTCCTTGCACGACTTCCCGGGCTCGCGTGTCTCACACGTGCTGCCGACCGACCCCAGAAGATCGGGCGCCCGCGTGCCGAGTCCGTGGCAGGCCGTGCATCCGCCACCGCTGCCGGCGAACAGGATTTCGCCGGCGGCGACCAGCTCTTCGGGCGACACGTCGGCGCTCAGGACGAGCTCCTCGGGAACGTCCGACTGGACCTGCGGAATCATGTTGGCCACGGCCGTATACACACCGAGTGTACCCAGCACGACGAACGCGACAGCCAGATTCGTGCGCCACATGTCAGACCTCCCCTCCCGCCGGGGCCGGCGAGGACACGGCAGTCACGAGAGCGGCCGGGTCCTTGTGTGCCGGCTTCTCCGCCAACCCGCCAAGCCAGAAGATGATGGCTACCAGAGACAGGAAGATCAGCACGCACACGCTGATCATCGTGGCCGCCGGACCGAGTGCCGGCGTGGCCGCCTGGCTGCTCGTGTCGCGGATCACCTCGTACACGTGCCAATGCTGTCGGATGCCGCTGCGCGCGAATCCCATCAGGCCCATCAGCCAGGTAAACGTCACGGCGAGAACGAACAGCGCGTACTGGGACCGGGGCGGCATCTGGCCCCATCGGATTTCGCCGCGCGACTGTGCGCCACGGAGCATCATCACGTCCAGCACGACGACAAGCAGCATCGCGGCGAGTACCGCCACAACCTGGTAGACGCTGAACCCGATTCGGACGATCGCGGTGACGAAATACCCGTACACTCCGTAGAACGTGACAACGACCGCCGCGATCGCCAGCGCCGCACCCTGGGCGATTGTACCGGACCGCGCCCAGCTCACCACCGGAATCTTGTTCGCGCGCCGATACAGCATGAACGACAGGAACGTCGTGAGGATCATCAGGTTGACCGCCGTGTTCTTCGCGCTCATCACGCCGAGAGCTCCGAGGAAGGGGTGGTGCGTACCACCCATCGCGGCGATCTCATCCCGGCTCGCGATGATCGTGTGCGGGGTCGCCCATACGATGACCCCCGCCACGAGAACGATCAGCATGTACTTGACGTACGGCGTGAACCGCTCGGCCCCGGGGATGCGACCCATCCCGATCCACAGGTAGTAGTTGCCGGCAAGGAACAGGACACCGATCAGGAAGGCCTGGATGATCCACAGCCAGCTCATGAAACCACCCATCATGGTGATTCCCATCTGCTGGTTGAATTCGTAGATCTCGCGCCCGAGGTAGTAGCCGGCGAATGGAAGAACGATCAGCGCGCCGATTGCGATGAAGTTGCCGATGTAGCCCATCCAGTCGTAATGGGCACGCTCTTCGTCGGTCTTGGCGGCCAGGAATCGGTAGGCCGCGTACATCCCGACGATCGCTCCACCGAATACGACATTCGCAAGGATCCGATGGATGTTGATCGGCATCCAGGTAGCGTTGAAGATGGCGCTCCACAACTGCACCTGGTCGGGGGCCGTGTCGGCGGCGACTTCCGCCGGCGGGCTCATCATGTACGTGAGCCAGCCGTTCGCGATGAACATCACGATCGTTCCCCAGACGTTGAGCAAAATCCCGAGCCCCCAGTGTCCGTACTTGGCCTTGCCCGTGCTCCAACGGTCCCAGCCGTAGTAGTAGAGATACAGGGTGAACGATTCGAAGATGAACAGTGCGGCGTAGAGCCACATCGAGGGACCGAAGATCGTCGTCAGGTAGGCCCAGAACACGGGATACAGCGAGGAGAGCGCGAAGGTCAGCATCGCTCCCCAGATCGCCGTGGCACTGTAGGCGATCAATAGAAGCCGCGTGAACTCCTTCGCCAGCTTGTCGTACCGTTTGTCGCCGCCGAAGATGCCAATCGCCTCCACGACGATCGCGAACATCGGCACGCCCAGTACGAACGCGGCGAACATGAGGTGCACCTGTGCCGTGATCCAGATGGCGCCACGAGCCCCGATGACCGGAAAGTCTCCGTAGCGGCTGATCTGCGACGCGTCCTGGGCCAGCAGTTCGCCGACCCCGAAAACCGAGAGCAGCCCGAAGGCGGCGAGTACGAGGCCGGCACCCCAAACTGCCCGGCGGTGACGCGGTGATCCGCTCATCGATCTCTCCCGAGGAAGAACGGCCGACGGCGCGAGAAGTCTACCGGCATCCGGCTCCGCATCTGGCTCAACATCTCTGCTGTGATCTCTTCGTAACCGTTCTGCTTTGCCCAGGTCTCCACCCGGTCGACGACGACGCCCCGCACGAAGGACGGGATGCGGCTTACGCGGGCTTCGGCCTCTGGCGTCCAGAGCATTTCCGCCGCGCGTGCATCGGATCCGTACGTCACGGACGCGACGGCGGGCCGCACCAGCTCGGCATCGCCCGACGGCTCGTAGGCGCACGATTGGTCCTCGGCGAGCGGGTCCCCCGTGTTTGCGTACGCTCGCGCCCTGCACCCGCCGCACACCTCCCGGTATTCGCAGGCCCCACACTTTCCACCGAGCGACGGATTCCGCAGAGACGCGAACAACTCCGAGTCGTTCCAGATTTCCGAGAACGTCGCCTGCGTCAGGTCGCCTGCGACGGCCGGCATGTACGGGCAGGGCGTGACCTTCCCTTCTGGCGTGATGCGGCAGTAGTGAACTCCGCACGGGCAGCGGGTTTCGTAGGTCAGCAGAGGCGAGTCGGATCCCGCCTCGTACGCGTGGCGCATGATCTGGGGCTGGCACTTCGAGCGAACCATCATGCGTCCGCGATACTTCGCCTCGAGTAGCAGGAGTTCCGCCAGCACCGAATCGTTTTCCTCCGGCGACATGCCGCGCATGCCCTCGCCGCGTCCCGTTTCAACGAGGAAATAGAGGTTGAACGAAACCGCGCCCCTGTCGGCGGCCCAGTCCACGAGATTACGAAGTTCCGCTCGGTTTCCGCGGGTGACGGTCGTCTGAATGATGAAGTCGAGTTCGTGCTTCGCCAGGCGATCGACAGCGGCAAGGGTTTGCTCTAGTGCTCCCGTTCCGTGGCGAAATCGGTCGTGGTAGGTCGGGGTCAGCGAATCCACGCTGATCGCCACACCCTGCACTCCAGCCGCGTTAAGGGACGCGATCCGTTCGTCGGTGAGTCCGATCCCGTTCGTGCCGACCACGACCGTTGCGCCACCGGCACTCGCGTGAGCGGCAATCGTCTCGAGATCATCACGCACGAGCGGCTCACCGCCGGACAGAATGAGCATGGGAGACGGATTCGCACCGAGGATCTCATCGACGACTCGCAGGCAGTCGGCAGTCTGCAGCTCTGAACCCGCCGAGTGCCACGAACCCGCCGAGATGTAGCAATGGGCGCACGCCAGATTGCAGCGCTGCGTGATGTTCCAGGCGACGACGTGCGGGATCGGCACGCTCAGTCGGACTCCGCCAAGAATTCCTCGATGGCTCGTTTCGCTTCTTCGGGTGTCGCCGTCTTGAAATCCACGGGACACTTGTCGGCGGCCTCCTCCATGTCCCGGATCGGACAGCGGGTGACGCCGCTTGCCTTGGCTTCCTCGATGAATTTCCTCATCTCGGGCGTGATCCCGTCGAGCCCCTCGGCCGCTGCCTGGATCTGTTTCGTCTGCAGTTCCTTGAACATCACGAGCATCGTGTCGACATCGAACGTGTCGGCCTCGATCATCGCCTGCTTGTTCTCGTCCATCACCATCGTCGTGACCCGCCACAGTCCGTGCTCCCGGGCGAACTTCTCCACGGTATTCCGGGCCAGCGGACGGGCGATCAGCGGAACCGCCTTCAACCGGGCGAACCCCTCGATCGTCCACTCGATGGGATCGGTGTCGATCCGTTCCCGGCTCTGCACGCTCCCCGTGTAGGGGCACTTGGTCTCGACCATCGGCGTGTCGGGGACCGGATCGGCATCGCTCCCGAGTACGACGGTTCGCTGCATCGCCTGCTCGGCCTTCAACTCGGCGAGCGCCAGTTCTTCAGCCGTCCCGATGCCCATGATGAGCTGCATGTGCGTGGGCAGGAGCTTCGTGATCGCTTCGTCGAGCCGCTCGGTCGTCACGATCGGGAGTTCCTCCGGGGTCACCGCCGGACCGGCTCCGTTTCCGTTGGCGGCCACTTCCAGCTTGCTGGGTCCGTCGACGAACGCCGCCGCATACCGACTGCCCGGACCGTGCTGCTCCAGCACGAACTCCTCGACGGCCTTCCGGGCTATGCCAAGCGCAAACGGAGGCACGCGCAGGATGCGGACCTCCGCCTCGGGGGTCCACTCCAATCCCTGTTCGCCGTCCTCCTCGATCCATGGGACTTCCTCCGGTCTCACGTCGGTCGTCCCCACGAGCAGCGTGTTGACCTGGGCGGCGCGCAGGATTTCTTCGGCCTGAGAACCGAGTTCCGTTCCCTCGATGCGGTGCGAACCGTGTCGGGCCAGCACCAGGAGGGTCGGCTTCTGCTCCTCCGCCCATTGCAGGATCACCTGGAAGGGTTTCCCGACCAGGATTTGCGTTTCGATTTCGACCGCGGGAAACTCGCTGGCCATCACTTCGGCGCGTTTCACATTCGCCTTGCACAGCCGCAGCAGCCCCTTGTCGATGATGTTGTTATGGAGGGCTTCCTGCTCTTCGAACTTGAACACCTTCGAGGCCTGAACCGACAAGACGTCCTTGATGTTGTTGAACACGGCGTGATGGTACTCGACATCGAAAGCGCTGCCGACCAGCAGCTTGCAGCCATACTCCTGCGCCAGCTCGAGGGCGAGGCGCATGCACTTGTAGGAGTACGCCGAACCGTCGATGCAGACCATGATCGAACCACCCGCCATCGGCCGCTCGTCGCGAACAACCAGTACGTCCTTCTCGATCTTCCGTAGCGCGCGGTTCGCCACACCGCCAATCCGACTGTACGCCTGCCGTCCGATGCCGTGGGCTCCCATCACGATCAGGTCGTACTCCCTGTCGCTCCGGCCGGCGAGCTTCTCGTCGTGTTCCTCTTCCTCGGCGACGATCCTGCCATCGTCACCCAGCCGCACATCGCTGCGCACGTTGTCGCCGCCGTCGTACTTGTCCGCGATGTTCGGATCGAAGCCGATGAGGCTCGGAAGCTGGCCCGCCCCCCGGTTCGCTTCGTTGGCGATTTCCTCGAAGTTGATTCCCTCGAGCAGCTGACGGGTCAGCGGCACGTCGGCAGCCTTGGCCCTCTTGTCCACCTCGTCGAGGAAGCTGTCGGAAATCAGTTGCAGCCCCTTCTCGATCAGCTTGTCGTGGATCTTCCGCTGACGGCGGATTTCGTCCGGTTCCTGGAACTGCGCGGGGAGACCAACTTCGAGCTGGCGGAATCGAACGTCGTGCAGGCGGGCGGCGTACACATGGGTCGCCGTGATGCGGCCACCGCTGCGCTGGCAGATCTCCACGGCGCGATCCACCGCAAGATCTGAAAGCGCTGAGTTGTCGACCGGAACGAGCACCTCACGGTACATCGCCACCTCGATGTTCGAGCCACGCCGCGCCGCATTCTGTGCAAGGCCATGGGGCCGGTGACCCCGTCTCCATCCGCCGTCACGTCATGCGGAACAAACGAACCGTCTGCCGTCCGGGCAGCGGCCGCCATCTATACGCGGAACGGGCCTGTCGGCCCGCTCGATATCGGTATGGATCCCAGTCGGTCCGCGCTTCCCGTCGATTGGTCGCACGCGGACGGCGGGAGTATAGGCGGGGCCTGCGTATCGCGTCAAACGTCTGGGCGCGAAACCGATTTCCGGACATGTTCGTAGGGAATCTGGCAGTCGCCGGCTCACGTCAACCCCGGTGCAAGTCATGTCAGCCCCGCGACCCAATCCGTTTGCGGTTCGCAACGAACTCGTTGTCGTTGTTGCCTACTTCTTCACCTATCTCGGTTATCTCTTCCTCCACCAGGAGAACGAGATCCTTCACTGGCTCTCGCTCGTACTGGTGCCGCTGCTGATCGTGCATCTGCTGCAGAGACGTCGTGGCGGGACGATCCGAGGCTGTCTCGGGTCTGTCGGCCTGAGGTCGGATTCCTGGAAGCGAGGACTGTGGTGGGCCGCCTTGCTCGGCATCGGGTTGAGCGCGGCGCAGCTGGTCGTTTCGAATCGAAGCGCTGAGTTCCTGCCTCTGGTCCGTTCGGGACAGGCGCTCTATCTGTTTCCCGTCGCCCTCGCTTTTCTCCTCATGACGGCAGGCTTCACAGAGGAGTTCTTTTTCCGGGGCGTCATCCAGACACGACTGGGAACTGTGTGGCACAGCAGGGTCGGCGCGGTGCTTGTTACGTCAGTCCTGTTTGGCCTGTACCACATTCCCTACGCCTACTTCAACAGCAACTGGCCGAGCCATGGCGACTGGGGATCAGCCATATCCTCGGCGATGGGTCAGGGGATCGTTGGTGGATTGATCCTGGGGGCTGTCTACGAGCGCAGTGATCGAAACCTGATTGCGAGCGTAGTCGTGCATTCCCTGATCAATGCCCTGCCTGCGATGACGATGATCAAGTTCGGGGGCGGCTGAGCGCCGTGGCTAGGCCACGGGCTCGGTGGCCGCGATGCGTCGCGCCAGCAGATTCCCCGCGAGAACAACCAGAAGCAGTATGCCGGCGAGGACCAGGGTTGGCAGGCCAGCCGAGGTCCAGGGTCCGGGTGCGGATTCCGACAGTACTGCGACCCATGCTTCGTGCAGCGGCCGGAGAGGGCTGCCGGCTTCCACGGCCTCCCACCATGACCCCGGGGCAGGCGCACGAAACACACCTGATGCATGCAACGCGAAGAGCGATACCACGGCGCAACCCAGAGCCGCTTCGCCCAACGCCCGTACCAGCGAGGCTACCAGTGCGCCGAGCAAGTTCGCGAACAGGAGAGCGAGCCCCGTGGCGATAACGATCGCAAACAGGAGCACCCCGGCCTCTGCGGTGAACCCCGCGACGATCCATACAAGCAGGGCGTTGGTCGGCAGGAGCTGAGCCCAGTCGATGGCGGTGGCGGCCAGTGTCCGTTCCACAAGCCACCTGCGGCCGCCATACCCCGTCAGCCATACCTTCTCCGCCCAGCCGGACATCCCGTCGCGAATCAACGGGATACAGCTGCCGTATGCGCCGAAGAACGTCACGAACACGGCCACGACCACCGCCTGATGCACTGGAGCAGCCCCACTGGTCACGACAGGAACGAGAAGGAGGCCTGGGATGAGCAGGTTAAAGGCGAGCAGGCGGCGGCGGCGCCAGGCAAGCGTCTGCGTGAGCCGCCACACGACGAGCCTCATGCTAGTCTCCATCCTTCGACGTCAGACGCCGTCCAGTAAGGCGGATGAAGACGTCCTCCAGTCCGGGCTCCCTGACGCGAATCGCCCGGACGTCCGCACCCGACTCGACGAGCCAGGCGCTCAACTCGGGCAGCCGGCTGGAGGCGTTCACACCGGACACGACCAGGCGGCCGGACTCCGCACCGACGACAGACAGCCCCGGCGGCAGGTCAGCGGATGGAACGGCGGTTGAATGTTCGACCTCGATGATCGTTGGCGCCTCAAGACCGGCAATCAGCCGTGCCGGCGAGTCGTCCGCGAGAATGCGACCCGCCTCTAGAACGAGGACGCGCGAA
>JAOTWC010000064.1 GCA_029863105.1 Gemmatimonadota bacterium
AACTGCTGTTCTACCTGCCCGTGCTCACGCTGCAGCGGCCGTGGACCCCCGTCACCTACATGTTCCTGCACGGCGGGACCATGCACCTGCTGTTCAACATGATCGTGCTGTTCTTCTTTGGTCCACAACTCGAACAACGATTGGGGGGGCGGCACTTCCTGGGCCTGTACTTCGTCAGCGGCCTGGTCGCGGCCCTATTCTCCGCGTTGACCCCCTTGTCGCCGGTTGTGGGCGCGTCCGGGGCGATCTACGGGGTGATGCTGGCCTACGCGCGGTTCTGGCCGCGCGATCGGATATACATCTGGGCGATTCTGCCCGTCGAGGCGCGTTGGATGGTTCTCGGTCTCACGGCACTGGCGCTCGTCGGAATGGCGGGCGCCATCGGAGGCTCCTCGGACGGCATCGCCCACCACGCGCACCTGGGCGGGTTCGCCGGCGCCTGGCTTTACCTGCGATTCCTCGGTCAGTACTCAGCGGCCGCGAAGTTCCAGCGAAAGGCCGACCCGGCGCCGAAGAAAGGCTGGGCGCACGACCGCGACGCCCTCCAGCGGTGGACGCGGATCGATCGTGACTCGCTTCACGAGGTGAACCGGGAGGCGTACGACGCCATCATGGCAAAGCTGGCGACGCACGGGATCGCGGGCCTGACCGATCGGGAGCGCAGTTTTCTGGACCGGTTTTCGGGCACCGCATAAACCCCCGGGGGAGGAATTCCTATGTTCGAGACCGCTGACAGCCCGTACCGCGTTCCGTTCGACGGGTCGTTTCGTGTCGGCGGCGCTCCGACCACCCGGCCTGACGGCGCGCCCGACAAGCAGGCGTCCAAGAAGCAGCTGAAGCGCAGTGTGAGGCGGATCGATGACCTGCAGCGCATGCTCTACGCCCAGGACCGCATCGCGGTGCTGCTCCTGTTCCAGGCGATGGACGCGGCCGGCAAAGACAGCACGATCCGGGCGGTGATGAGCGGGATCAACCCGGCGGGATGCCAGGTGTTCTCGTTCAAGCAGCCCTCGCGCGAAGAACTCGATCACGATTACCTGTGGCGGACGACGGGCCGCCTTCCGGAGCGCGGGCGCATCGGCATCTTCAATCGGAGCTACTATGAGGAAGTCCTGGTCGTCAGGGTGCATCCGGGCTACCTGGATGCCCAGCGTCTCCCCCAGCGCTCCGACCTCGACACGCTCTGGCCGGAGCGATACGAAGCGATCGCCGCGCACGAGCTGCACCTGGCCCGGGCCGGGACGCTGGTTCTCAAGTTCTGGCTGAACGTGTCACGGGAGGAGCAGAAGCGACGGTTTCTCTCCCGCATCGAAGAACCGTCGAAGAACTGGAAGTTCTCGATGGCCGACGTGGAGGAAAGACAGCATTGGGATGCCTACATGGCCGCGTACGAGGACGCGCTCAATGCCACGTCCCGGCCGTGGGCTCCCTGGTATGCGATTCCGGCGGACAACAAGCCGTTCATGCGGATGGCGGTCGCGGACATCATTGCCCGCAATCTCGAGGGACTCGGGCTCAGCTATCCACAACTCGACGGCGAGGCTGCGTCCCGGCTCGTGACAGCACGCGAACGGCTGGAGGCGGAGGGCTGACAGGCGTGGGTGCCTGTCGGGCTGCCGTCGCGCTGTTCGCTGTTCTGCTGAGCGGCGCCGGGATTGCGTCTGCACAGGAAACCGGCGACCTGATGGGTCAGATCACCGTCGAAGGTACGGATCGACCCGTCGTCGCTGCGCTCGTTACGATCCAAGCCCTCGGGGCCCGGGCCACCACCGACAGCAAGGGCCGCTTCCACCTGCATCGGCTTCCACCCGGCGCGTGGACCGTCCGTGTGGAGTCGGTTGGTCACGAACCCGTCGAACTGCAGGTCGATATCGGCCCCGGGCGCACGGTCAGCGTAACGGCGCGACTCGTACTCCGGGCGATCGAGCTGGGGGGGATCGACGTGACGGTCCTCCGCCCGGATCTCAGGCCCGAGGGCCGATTGGCCCAGGAAGCGATCCGATCGGCCAATCCGAGGGATCCGGGAGAACTGCTCAGAGCGCTTCCCGGGGTTGCGGCGATCCGACGTGGTCCGATCGGACTGGACCCGGTCGTGCGAGGACTGCGGGAGACGCAGGTCGGAAGCTACATCGACGGTGAGCGGCGATTTCCGGCGGGCCCGGCCCGCATGGATTCGCCGCTGAGTCACGTGGACCCGTTGGCGTTCAGCAGCCTGGAGGTCGTGAAGGGCCCGTACGCGCTGACCTGGGGCGCGGGGAACCTCGCGGCGATTCGCGTCGGCACGCGACGCATGCCGATCGCCAACGAGGGCCCCCACGGGTATGTCAGTGCCGGATATAACACGAATCTCGGCGCGGCGGAGACCTCGGGGTCCCTGTTCGGACGGGCGGGTGATGTTTCCTGGTGGGGGTTTGGAGCATTCCGAAACGGACACGACTACGAGGACGGGAATGGCGCCGAGGTACCCGGCGACTTCGAAAGCTGGGAGGCCCGGGGGAAGATCAGTGTCGAGACGGATGACAACTCCCGGGTGGAATTCGGCGGAGGATACCAGGACCAGAGCGGTCCGATCGATTATCCGGGGCGCCTGCTCAATGCCGAGCTCTTCCAGACAGCCAACGTTTCGCTCGGGTGGATGACGGACCTCACGGGCAGCGAGGGCACGGTGCGCGGTCTGGATTTCCAGGTCTACTACAATGACACAGATCACGACATGACGAACGCGGACAAGCCGACCGCGGAACCGGATAGCCTCCGGACGCCGCCGTATCCGCTCGACATTCGGGTCACTACGACCACCGGACTGTTGGGTGGCCGAGGGGCGGCGATCCTGAAGCTCGGTGGATGGGAAGTCGAAGTCGGTGGAGACTTCTACTCGGCGAATCGAAACGCGATTCGAACGGTACGACGGGCCGACATGGATCCTGAACCCCTGCTGTTTGAGGATCTGATCTGGCCGGACGTCAGGATCTCGGATATCGGCCTGTTCGCGCGTGGCGACAAGCGAGTTAGCAGCCACCTGCATGTTTCGCTCGCGGGTCGCGTCGATTTCGTATCGGCAAGCGCCGACACGGCAAGTCAGTTTTTCACGGACAACGTGAGCGATGACCTGGAAGCCAGCGAGGCGAACGTCAGCGGCGCGGTCACGCTCAGCCTCGGTTTGAGCTCCAACTGGAACCTCAACCTCGCACTGGGTTCCTCGGTCCGCCCCTCCGATGCCCTCGAACGGTACTCGGATCGCTTTCCATCGTCCCGGGCTCAACTGTCGGCGGAATTCGTCGGCAACCCTCAGCTCGAGCCCGAGCGGAGCACGCAGGCGGACGTGTGGTTCGAGGGCACGTACGAGCGGGTTTCGCTGCAGACCAGCCTCTTCGTGAGGTCGATCAACAACTACATCACTCTCGAGCCGACGGCGCTTGATGCGCGCCTTCCCCTCAGTCCGGACGTCGTGTTCCGGTACGTCAATGGTGACGCGACGTTCTGGGGCTTCGACGCTCAGGCTGCCATCGGAATCACCGACGACTGGACTCTGAAGCTGGCCGCGGACTACTTGTGGGGCGAGGACGACCTGCTGTCGGAACCGGTTCTCGGAATCGCGCCGCCAAAGGGTACCGTTGGCGTTCGATATCAGCTTCCGTCCCGCGTCTTCCACGGTGAAGCCACGCTGCAGCTGGTGTCTGAGGTGCCAGCGGACCGGGTATCGCTCAGGCGCGGCGAGACGGCGACGGACGGATACGCGGTCGGCGACATTCGTTTCGGGTGGCAGGCTTCCGACAAGGTGCTCGTTCGGTTCGGCGTCGAGAACGTCGCAGACACGTACTACGTCGATCACCTGAACGCGAAGAATCCGTTCACGGGCCGGCAGATCCCAGAGGCCGGGCGGGTCGTCTACGGCAAGCTCAGCCTGGCGTTCTGACCGTGGCCGCCGCGGTGACAAAGCGCGACATTCGGTGCATGTGGCTCGACAACATTCTCGAGACGATCGGCAATACGCCGCTGGTGCGCGTCAACCGCCTGACGGCGCATCTGCCGGGCACGGTGCTGGCGAAGCTCGAGTTCTTCAACCCGGGCGGATCGGTGAAGGACCGGATCGGCCTAGCGATGATCGAGGCCGCGGTCGAGGCCGGCGATCTGCAGCCCGGTGGAACGATCATCGAAGGCACGAGCGGCAACACCGGGGTGGGGCTGGCGCTGGCTGGCATCGCGCTCGGCTACAAGTGCGTGTTCACCACCACCGATAAGCAGAGTCCCGAGAAGATCGCCATCCTGCGCGCCCTGGGCGCCGAGGTGGTCGTCTGTCCTACCGACGTTACGCCCGAGGACCCGCGTTCGTACTACCAGGTCGCGCGCCGGCTGGCCCGGGAGACGCCCAACTCCGTCTATCTGAACCAGTACGACAACCCGGCGAACCCGGCGGCCCACGTCGCCTCCACGGGTCCGGAACTCTGGGAGCAGACGGACGGACGCATTACGCACCTGTTCGTCGGTGCCGGGACCGGCGGCACGATCTCGGGCTGCGCGACCTACCTCAAGGGCCGAAGTGCGGACATCAAGATCATCGGCGTCGACCCGTACGGCTCTGCCTACTTCAAGTATTTTCACACGGGCGAGTTCGACGAAGACGAGATCTTTCCCTACCTGACCGAGGGGGTGGGAGAGGACATCCTCGCGGGCAACATGGACTTCGACATCATCGACGACTACGTGCGGGTGACAGATCGCGAGTCGATGCTCATGACCCGGCGGCTCGCCGAAGAGGAGGGGTTCTTCCTGGGCGGTTCGTGCGGCATGGCCATGGCGGGCGCGATTCAGTGGATGGAAGCCCACGTGGAGACACTCGACGCGACCAGCGTCTGCGTGGTTGTCATGCCTGACGGGGGATACCGGTCGCTCGGCAAGGTCTACAACGACGCCTGGATGAAGGAGCAGGGCTTCCTGCCCGACGAATAGCGCCGTCTAGTTTCTGAGGTCGGTGCCGAGCAGGGCTTCGAGCCGGGCAAGGCCGAGCTGGTAGTCGAACTGGCGCTGGATGAGGTCGACTTCGGCCTGGCGCAGGGTGATCTGGGCGCTTTGCAGGTCGAGGATCGTGGCGAGCCCGAGCCGATAGCGCTCCTGCGTCACGCGGAGGTCTTCGGCCGACAGCTCGACGGTCTGTTCGGCGAGCCCGATCGAGGCCGTGGCGGCCTTGATCGTCCCGAGTGCCGCGTCGATGTCCTTGCGCAGCCCGATCTCGGCGGCCCGCTCCTGCGCGACCGCCTGGTCGCGCTGGGCCTGCGCCCGGAACAGCGTGTTCTCTCGGCTGAATCCGTTGAAGATCGGCAGGTTCCCCGACAGCGACACGCTCCAGCTCCGGTTCTGCGGCGGGAAATCGCTGTTGGACCAGGCCCAGCCGCCCGACAGCCGCAGCGTCGGCAGATACGCCGATCGCGCACTCGCCACACCCGCCGCCGAGGCCGCCGCATCGGCCCGCGCACTCACCAGGCTCGGCGCACCCGTCAGCGCCATCGCCAGCACCTCATCGTCCGATATCAGCACCCCCGTGTCCGCCAGGTCCGCTTCCGCCTCCGGCGCCAGCGGCTCCGTCACGCCCACCGCCTCGGCCAGCGTGTATGTCGACGCACGCGCCGCGTTCTCCGCATTCAGCAGCGCCACCCGCGCATTGTTCAAATCCACCTGCGAACGCAATACGTCGGACCGCGTCGCCCGTCCCAGCTCCAACTGCTGGCTCGCAAACGACAGCTGATCCTCCTGCCGCTGTACCCGGTCCCCCTCCACCCGCAGCAACTCCCGCCGAGCCACCGCATTGTAGTAGGCCACCTTCACCGCCTCGGTCGTCTGATACTGCACCTGCCGGTACCGCGCCGACGATGCCTCCACCCCCAGCTTCGCACCCCGCAAATCCGCAAACCGCCCCAACCCCCGAAACAGATCGATCCCACCCGTCAGCTGCGCCGAGTAGTTCGTCCGCGTGATCGACTGCCCCGTCGGGTCCAGTCGACCGCTCGATGAGTTGTTGTAGCTGTAGCCCAGACTCATCGACGGCAAAAACCCGCCCCACGCCGACAACTCCCCGTACCGCGCAATCTCCAGCGCCGACGCCGACTGCTCCAACGTCGGCGCGTGCCGACGCGCCAGCTCCAACGCCCCCTCCAGGCTCACCTCCCGCGCCACCTCCTGCCCCCACACCGGGCCCACACTCACCGCCAAACCCAACACCACTGACACCCAGTGCGAAATTCGTCTGATGTTTGTCGTCATGTTCATTGTCCGCCGGATCGGTACGGTGGTTGTGTGTGTCGGTTCACGCGTTGTGCTCCTGGCTCAAGACGGGTCTGCGGCAAATCAGGTTTCAAGCGATCTCCACAGCAGTGCGTCGAGCACGTGTCGGATTCCTTCACGGATTTGCCCGGGCGTGGGCCCCGGGGGCTGCGAGGCAGCCTCAGCCTGCGTGGCGTATAAGGCAGCCAGAGACTCTGCGTACTCACCGACTTCCCGGATCAAGTCGGACAACGGTGTCAGGTCGCCCAGATCGACGCCCACCATTCCTACCAGAGCGTCACACGACCGGGCTACGAGCAGGTCGCCGGCCGAGCGGGGCGACTCGCCGGCCCGGTCGATCAGGTTCGCGGTCACCATCGCCTCCAGCAGGTCCGGATGCACGCCCGGCGAAGCCGTCGGCTCGATACCGGAGGTTACGAGGCGTGCGGCCGCAGCGGGCGTCATCCCGGTCCCCATATGTGCCAGCACCTTTCGAACCTGGGGAATCGACAGGGCTCCGGCAGCCTCTTCCCGAAGCTCCCCGATCAACCGCAGCCGGTCGAGGTGTTCCTCCCCGTACAGGGCGGCATTCCGGGAAGACTTCTTCGCCGGCGGCAGCAATCCCTCGCGGATGTAATGGTGGATCGTGGTCCTGGGCAGGCCGCTCTGCAGGACCACGTCACGCATGCGGAGTTCCATGACATGCAGTATAGCGCTATACTCTACGCGAAAACAAGCGGCGCTTCACACGGGCCTGTGAGAGGCGAGTTGCTGGGATTGTGCAGTGTGACGCTCGACACTCTTCGTGCCGACGATGAGGCTGGAAATCCGGGGACGACGACGGCGGGTCAGTCGGCTCCATGCCGGAGACGACGACACTCACGGAGCTGGGCCACCAGACCCTCCGCTACGGCGTCCGCCACGCCGACGAGAGCATACTCGAGATTCAGGGTGAGATCCTCAAACTCCTGCCTGTCATCTACGGCATCGTCCAATCGGTTCAGCACTTCGTCGATCCGCGCGTGCACGTCGGCGCGGATCGCTTCCTGAAGCAGGCGAGTGATGCGCCGATCCTCCGGTGACTGCATGGGCACGGGCCTACACGAACCAGGCGTCGGCTTCAGCCGGCACTGCGCGGGGAGCGGCGTGGTCAGCCGTATGGTCCATCGAATCCGGGGTCTCGACGAACTCCATCTGCTTGCGCGCGGTCAACGCCAACAGGGCGAGGCCTGCCGTGGCAGCCATCATCAGAACAGACGTCGCGAACTTCATGAAGTCCTCCTTACCGTGTCTTCGCCGTGCCAACATCTGCGGTGTGTGCAAATTCGGTGCTCGACCCATCGATCGAGACGAAACGCAGGGAATCAAAGGCGGACGCGTACTTTCCGCCGGCGGCCGCAGGCCCCTGGTGTGGGCAATAGTCAACAAGTCTGGGGTGTTAGCCCGGCAAAGGAACCGGTCAGGGAACGGCCGGGGGTCCGTGAACCACGACCTCTCTCACCGTATCGGCAACCGGGTCGATTTCGAGGCGGCGGAGGTTTCTGCCTGCCGGCGTGGCGGATCGCACTACCACCAGCGGCGCCCGGGTCACGAGTTCTACCTCCGTCCACTGGCCAGCCGTGACCGAATCGATCCGCACTTCTCCCGCCCCCATCC
>JAOTWC010000065.1 GCA_029863105.1 Gemmatimonadota bacterium
TACTTCGCGAGCTGCGGATCGGCGTAGTAGGCCGCGTAGGCCTCGAAGTCGGCCTCCTTCCACTGCCGCAGCAGCAGCCGCGGCGTCTCCAGTTCTACCGACATCTCCCTACCCCATCCGCTCCGCGACCGCGTCGTAGAACCGCGCGATCGTCTCGATGCCGAGGTGGTACGTCTCGAGATCGATCCACTCGTTCGGGGCGTGGAGGTTGGAACCCGGCAATCCGAAGCCGAGCAGCAGCACGGGCGCCTCGAACGTCTGTTCGAACAGCGGGATGATGGGAATTGATCCTCCTTCGCGCATGTAGACAGGTTCGCGACCGAACGCCGTGTTCAGCGCGGCGCTCGCCGCGTCGAATACCGGATGAGACGGATCCGCCGCCCACGGCCAGCCGCCGTGATGCGGTCGCACTTCGACGGTCACCCCGGTGGGCGCCAGCCGCATCACATGGTCCGTGAACAACTGCTCGATCTCCCCCGGATCCTGGTCGGGTACCAGGCGCATCGAGATCTTCGCCATCGCCCGGGCGGGCAGCACCGTCTTGGCTCCCTCGCCCGTGAACCCGCTCAGCATCCCGTTCACATCGAGCGTCGGACGGAATCCGATCCGTTCCAGGGTGGTGTATCCCTTCTCGCCGTCGAGCTCCGGCGCCCCCGTCTCCGCCATGAAGGCTTCGTCCGAATACGGGAGCTGTTTCATGTTCTTCCGGTCGGCGTCCGAGATGTCACGCACCCGGTCGTAGAATCCGGGGATCGTGACGCGATTATCCTGGTCTTTGAGACCCGCGATGATCGAGGCCAGCGCGTTGGCCGGGTTGACTACTCCTCCCCCGAACGTGCCCGAGTGCAGATCGCCGGCCGGACCCTGAACGTGTACCTCCATGTACGCGAGTCCGCGCAGACCGGTGGCAATCGTCGGAACTCCCTTTCCCAGCATGCCCGTGTCGCTCACCACGACGGCGTCGCAGGCGAGTCGTTCGGCGTTCGCCGCCAGAAACAATGCGAGATTCGGACTCCCCACCTCTTCCTCGCCCTCGATCACCAGCTTCACGTTGACGGGTAACCCCGCGTCCGTGGCGAGCCGCGCTTCCAGCGCCTTGATGTGCATGTGCACCTGGCCCTTGTCGTCGATCGCGCCACGTGCATACAGGCGGCCATTCCGCTCCGTCGGCTCGAAGGGCGGCGAGTCCCACAGCTCAACCGGATCGACTGGCTGTACGTCGTAGTGGCCGTAGATCAGCAGGGTCGGTGCCGCCGGATCGACGATCCGCTGCGCGACGACGATCGGGTTTCCGGCCGTCGCCACGACCTCGACCTCATCGATGCCGACCGCCCGGAGGTCGGCGGCGATCTTGTCGGCGCACTCCGCCACGGATTCGGCGTACTGTGATTCGGTGCTGATGCTCGGGATGCGCAGCAGGTCGACCATCTCCCGCTCGAAGCGGTCTCGATTGGCCGACAGATAGCTGCTGAGGTTCGTTTCCATGGATCGACCTGCAGGGCTTGAGTGCTACAGTAGGTGATTCCGATAACCTGGTTGTAGATTAACAGGGCCCGTAGTCTCCCACGACCCCGTCGGCCGGACGGTGTCCGCACAGGACCGAACCGGTTGCGGATTCAGGAGGTCAGCATGAGAAAGATCGGGATCAGAGCACTTGCCGCCGCGGCGCTCGTCCTCGGTTGGTCGGTCAGCGCCGCCGCGCAGGAAGCGCCGGCGGTGGATACGGTCCGCGTGGGAAGCGGTTCCGTGCGCGGTGCCGTGCTGGAAGCCGGCACATACACGCTCGCGAACTACCTGCGCGACGACGGCGACGACACGCGGATCAGCACCACGACGCAGACGGTGGAGGGAGACAGCGTCGGCGGTGTCGAAGTGTGGGTGATTTCCACGGAGCACGTGTCGGACGACACGACCCGGTCACGGATCACCGTGCGGGCGGACGATTATTCGTTGGTGCACCATCGGGTGAAAGGCGCCCGGGACTCCACAGCGGTTTCGGCTAACTCGGAGTACCTGACGGGGTGGGTGGTGCTCCCCGATCAGCCGATCGCGCTCCTCGATCGCGTCCTGGAGCATCCCGTGTTCCCGGTCGAGGGGCAGATTCCGTGGCTCTTCCCGCTGCTCCCGTTCGCCGAAGGCTATTCGGCCACGGTTCCCCACTTCAATCAATGGAGGGGGGAGACGTCCTGGAAGACGATTCGCGTGCTCGGCCGGGAGACACTGGAGGTCGCCGGAACGGACTTCGAGACGTGGAAGATCGACGGGGGAGAGCTGTTTTCGGGTTACACCGTCACCTACTGGGTGGACCGGGCCACGCGCCGGATCGTTCGGGGCGTAGCGAGCGGAAGCGGCGACGGGCCCGTGTACTGGTCGGAGCTGGTCGACTAGGACTGCCTGCGCTCAGTCAAAGCCGGCCGCGGTTCCGGCGACCTCGACGGCGATCAGGATCGCTAACCCGACTGCCGCGCCCAACACCGTCACGGCGACCGTGCCGGCAGTGTCGCCTCTGCGGAACTCGATGCCGCTGATCTCGGAAAACTCTACTGCTGTGATGGGTTCATTCTCCTTGTCGAGCCCTACCACGCTGGTCCCACGAACCACCGGTCGGCTCAGTTCGGTCCTGGTTCCATCAGCCAGGGCGACTCGAATCTGATCGGGCCTGTCATTGACAATCGTGCTTTCGTACGGCGGTTCGAGCGGGACCCACTTATGGCAGGCCGAAATCCACATCGTGAGCAGGAGTGGTGTAAGCACCGGGCGAAGGAACCTGGACTCCCTGACGATCCGCATTGCCGCCTCCCCATTTGAGATCCGTTTCAGTTTTGCACCGCAAGATGGAATTACAGAGCGACGACTACGTGGAGAACGTCAGTCGTTGTTCGCGGAAAGCGAGCGCAGCGCCCGGCCATGTCCGTCGCCCGGGGTTGGCGCGCCGTTCAGCCAGCCCGGTTCTCCGCCTACGAAGACCGCGTGCATTCCCTCGGCGAGTCGGTGCGGATCGCCGAAGCTGGCGGGGTCCCGCACTTCGGATGGCTCGAACACGATCACGTCCGCGGCCCAGCCCTCGCGCACCTGTCCGCGAGGCACGTCCACGCGCGCTTCGTCATCCAGCCGGAAGATACGGGCGGTCAGGCCGGACATCTTGTGGATCGCCTCTTCCAGCGTGAACTGCACTCCATCGATGGCGTACTGCCGGAGCACACGGGGGAAGGCGCCGTGTCCGCGGGGATGGAGCATTGTCGGACTTCCATCGGACGACACGACGATGTTCGGGTCGGAAAGCAGCGCGGCCATCACACCTTCGTCCATGACGAAGTAGGCTGCCGAGGCTCCGCCCGGTCCCAGGTCGATCAGTACGTCTTCAAATGGCTGACCGGTCTCCGCCGCCACTTCAGCCAGCGTTCGTCCGGCCCACTCGCTGGATCCGAACAGGGTGGCCTCCGGTCCGTTCCGGCTTTCGACGCGGGCCCTCAGGTGGGCCGCGAGTTCCTCGCGGCGCTCGCCAACCACGGTCGTGTAGTCGTTGGGCGCCTTCGCCCAATCGGGAAACAGGATTCCGATACCCGTATAGGAAGCCGTGTAGGGATAGACATCGCCCGTAATCTCGACGCCCTGGGCCCGCGCCGCGTCCATCGCCTCCAACAGCCCAGCTGCCGCTGAAAGATCATTCCCCAGCACGATCTTGAGATGCGAGGCATGAACCCGCGCACCCGAACGTCGAGCCTGTTCGATCAACTCCTCGAGCGCAGGCGCAATTCTGTCGGCATCCTCGCTCCGCAGGTGACTGGACACGACGCCGTCCGCGGCGGCTACCGGCACGGCGATTGCCGCTAGTTCGTCCGCCGAAGCGCGCGAGCCCGGATCGTACTCGAGACCCGTCGACAGACCGAACGCGCCAGCCTCGATTCCTTGGGCGACCAGCGCTGCCATCCGAGCCAGACCCTCTTCGCCGGCCTCATCAAATCCGACTCCGGATTCGCGGCGAATCGTGTTGTGTCCAACCAGATAGGCCACGTTCACGGAGGGGTGAGCCGCGTCCACCGAGTCCATGTGCGCTGAGAGGCCCGAAGCCTGAGGACCACCACCGTCCTGTCCAAGAACGATCGTCGTGACTCCCATGGCCAGGAAATTCGGGAAACGGGGTGCGCCGACGGGATCCCCATGGGCGTGCGCGTCGATGAACCCCGGGGCGACGATCAGGCCGGTGGCGTCGAATCGATCACGGACCGCGATCGTATCCTCGTCGAGCTGTCCTACGAACGCGATCCGCCCGTCGCGCAGGAGCACGTCCGCCCGTTGCGCGGCCTCGCCGCTGCCGTTCACGACGGTGCCACCGGCGATCAGCCAGTCGTACCTCGTGGCGAGGCCGGTTTCCGGTTCCGCCGTACACGCCGCGTGCAGAGCAAAGATCAGCAGGACCGCTCGATAACGCCTCACTCCGCGGCCGGCGACGAGCGGTCGAGGGCGAGCTCGAGCCCCCCGGCAAGCAGGCCACGATCCAGGGAACCGCCTCGTCGGATCGACTCGTCCATGGCGTCGGTCACGGTCCGCCGGATCGACGCGAATATGGCCTCTGGCTGCAGACCGACGTCACTCGCGCTCTGGCAGGCGAAGGCGTGCGCCGTACCGCAGCCCGCAATGACGTCTGCGATCACCGCGAAGCGTTCATCCGCCATGCGCTCGACCCGCGTGTCTCCCGGGTGAAGAGCCCAAAACGGGTGATTGGCGCCCGATACGATGGTCTTCACCCCGGCACGCTCCAGAAGATCGAGCCGATCCTCGTCGATCATTCCCGAGGCAGCCGCCGCGACGAACGCGTCAGCCGGCGTGTCCCAGAACCGCGCTCGACGGTCGGCCGCCCCCGGGCGCTCGTCACCCGGCAGCGTGTTGCCGTCCCGATCCCGCAGCAGCTGCTCGATGTCGGCGGGCCCCATTCCAGCGGGCTCGATCAGCGCATCCTCCGCGTCGCAAATTCCGACGATGCGGAAACCGGCACGGGCCAGATACAGGGCCGCGGCGCCACCCACGGCACCGAATCCCTGCAACAGAACACGCGTCTCGGCGGGCTTGCGGTCCTGGCGCTCGATGAGGCGCTGGATGGACCAGGCCACGCTGTACCCCGTAACGAGGCTGAACACGCGGGCGGGCCGGCCCGCGAGCCCGTACGGCGGGGGCACTTCCATGTCGAGACCGCTGCGCATCAGGTCGCACCGCCGCTCGAGGGCCTCTCCCTCCAGCCGGAAATGTCCGGCGAGCACGCCGAGCTGAGGATGTCCTATGCCGATCGCCCGGCACGCCGGCATGACGTCCTCCGACTCACTCACATTCAGGTCGCCGGCCGTGCCGTACCGGGTCGACAGCTCCGTGCGGATCGCCCGGAACCAGCGTTCCAGGACCTCTCCCTTTCGGGGGTCGGCCGGGTCGAAGTCGATGCCCGACTTCGCGCCTCCGATCGGAGGTCCCGCAAGCGCGAACTTCAGCTCCATCGCCTTGGCGAGGAACGTGACCTCGTCACGGTTCAGTCCGGCACGCATCCGCGTCCCGCCACCGGCCGCACCGCCCTTCAGGCTGTTGATGATCAGCCAGCCGCGGGCCGGCGATAACGAGTCGTTCCATTCGAGGGCGATCTGGGGCGGAACGCGCAAATACTTCTCCACGCGCTCCCAGATCGCCGTCCGATCGGTTTCGAGAGCCTCCACCGATATTGCCTCCCTGGATTCAGGCCCCTGGCCGCACCCAGTCGTTGTTGGTTCGATCGATGTCCGGATACCACGAATCCGGGTCGATTCTGACCCTTCGCAGCTGGCCGCGCGCGGGCACGAAGCGCGACACCTGTCTCGTCCCGGCCCATATCGAGGCCGGCCAGACGTCCACCACCGTGGTGCCGTTCGCGAGGTCGAGATGCAATTCCACGGGCATGACTCCGCCTCGGTTGTTCGACACGGTCACTTCCACGCCGCCGTCCACGTCGATCACCGACTCGACGGCCTGGTCGAGTGTCACCGTCTCGTAGTACCACGACTGCCAGTACCAGTCGAGGTCGGTGCCGGCGGCCTCTTCCATCATCGCGAAGAAGTCCCACGGCAGCGGGTGCTTGTACGCCCACGTCGCGATGTAGTCGCGGTAAGCGGCGTCGAACGTCTCCTCGCCCAGCATGTGTCGCAGCGTGTGCATGAGCATGCCCGGCTTGGAGTACGCCGCGATCGACCGGCCGAAACCGTTCGGCGCGAAGTCTGTGTGCCACATGATCGGGACTTCCATCTCGGCCTGCGCCGCCCGCAGGTATCCGCCCATCGATCCTGTCCGTCCGGGGCTTCGCGATGGGTCGCCGGAATAATACGCGTCCAGTGCCAGTGCCGTATTGAACGTCGTGAAGCCCTCGTCCATCCAGGCGTATGCGTTCTCCTTCGTTCCCACGATCATCGGCACCCAGAAATGGCTCAGCTCGTGCGTCGTGACGCCGTTCAGCGACCCGGGATCATCCCGCCGGTTGATGAACGTGATCATCGGGTACTCCATGCCGTTCACCTGGGGCGGACCGTACGCTACCGTCGCCGAGGGATAGGGATACGGGTAGAGATAGTCGCTGAAGAATTCGATGGCCTTCTTTCCCATCGGTGCGGCGTGGGCCCACGTCGTGACCTCCGGGTCGTAGACGCCCTGGATGAGCGCCCTGCCCCGCTCGCTGCCCGTCTCGGCCCCGGTGGCATCCCAGGCGTACTTGTTCGACGCGGCGAACGCGAAATCACGCACGTTGTCCGCCTGGAAGCGCCACGTGTGCCACCCGTCGTCGGAGCTCCGCGTCACGGACCCGCCTGCGATGTCCTCGGCGGTGACGAGGTGGACCAGCGTGTCCAGCGCCGGCGCCGACGCGAGCGCCTCCACCTGCTCGGGCCGCAGGACGGCGTCCGGATTCATCAGCGTCCCGGTTCCCACGACGACCCACTGCTCCGGAACCCTGATGTTCACGTTGAAATCGCCGTAATCGACGTAAAACTCTCCGTCACCGAGGTACGGCTCCATGTCGAGTCCGAACACGTCGTCGTACACCGCGACCTGCGGATACCACTGCGCGACGTTGAATACTTCGTTGTCGAGGTGCCCGTTGCGGAACCCCCCTCCTCCCGACACCACGAACGACCAGTCGACCTGCAACTCCAACTGAGCGCCCGCAGCAAGCGGCTCGGGCGGGCGAATGGCGACGAGGGTACCGAGCATCAGGTAGCCGCCATCCCGATTGAACGTCTGCCGCGTGGTCTCGCTGAGTTCGGTTCCATCGACGGCGATTCGCTGCAGCTCCATCCCTCCCGTCAACTGGACCGTCCGGTTTCGCTCCACGCCTTCGGAAAACACGTTCTGGTAGAGGCGAAGGGCGAGCACCGGAAGGGGGTTGGGAGAGTTGTTGTGGATCGTGATGGTTTCCGAGCCCGCGATGTGCGCCGTGCTCGGCTCGAGTTCGACGTCGATCGCGTAGTCCACGCGCTGGGTCCAGTAGTTCGGGCCCGGCCGTCCGTCGGCGGACCGGGTGCCGGCCTCGATCGCCCTCAGATACGCCCCCGGCGGTTGGACGGCCCGGAAGACGGGAGCGTCGGCGACCAGTCCATCTCCAGCGGCGGGCATCGAAGCTTCCTGTGCCCGGATCGCAGGCGCCACCGACACCACCCGCGTGGCCACGGCAAGACTGCGGAACAGCGTTCGAATAGGCTTCAACTCGCTCTCAGGTCTGCTCATCATCCCCTCCCTGTATCTCTACGTGTACACCTGTACACTCAGACTTCGAAACTACCCCCGCTGACGCGGCGGGCCAATCTCGCCGGCCGGCAAGCGACTACTCGAAGTCCGTCCAGTTGAGCAGCGGGCGCCACTCCAAGCGTCCGT
>JAOTWC010000066.1 GCA_029863105.1 Gemmatimonadota bacterium
GCGGCTCCGCCCCGTGTCGACCAGGTGCATGGAGCCCGTGACTTCGCGCGCGGCGCCGAAGAACTGGATGTGCATGCAGAAGAGTTCTGCATCGGGCCACCGCGGGCAAGTTGCCGCGGTGGCCCAAGTGCCGGCCCGTTACGCCAGAGCTGCGTCCAGGCGATTCAGGCAGCTGCCCCATCCCTGCTCGTGGGCACCGGCCGCCTCGGGACTCGGAAAGCGCTCGTGGCTGAGCGTGACCTGCGTCGAGTCGCCGACGGCCTCGAAATCCACGGTGACGAGCGTCTCCCCCACGGCGTGTTCCGGCTCCTCCCACTCCCATGAATAGACGAGCCGGCTCGGCGCCGTAATCTCCCGATAGGTCCCCACCGCCGTATACGTCTGACCTTCAGAGCCGTTCATCCGGATCCGGTACCGTCCGCCCACCTGCAGATCCACACGGACGTCCTCGATCGTGGCGCCTTCGGGGCACGCCCACTGCTTGAGGCCATCGGCCGTGCTCCAGGCCCGAAATACCCGGGCCCGTTCGGCCTTCAGCATCCGCGTGATCTGCAGCGATGTACTCGTCTCGGTGCTCATTCACTTCCCTCCTTGGCGTCGTCGTTGTCGAGATACCGGGCCAACGCGTCCAGCTTCTCCTCCCAGAACCGGCGATAGCTCTCCACCCAATCCGCCGCGTCCCGCATCGGAACGGCGTCGAGGGCACAACGGGTCAGGCGTCCGTCCCTGGCACGCGTGACCAGGCCCGCCCGCTCCAGAACTCGCAGATGCTTGGAAATCGCCGGCCGCGAGACGTCGAACGGAGCAGCCAGCTCGCCGACCGTAGCGTCCCCCTGGGACAATTGAACGAGGATCGCGCGGCGAATGGGATCTGCTAGCGCACCAAACGTCCGGTCCAGTTCTCGATTGGTAACCATATGGTTACATATTAGGGGGCAGCCGGCCAGCGGTCAACCGGCGTCGTTCGATTGCTCCCGGTGGCCGGTTGTGCGTACTCTGGCGGGGAGCCGGGCACGCCGGCGGTCCAGGAGTCTGATTCGGTGCGGCGATGAACGTCGATTCTACATTATATATGTCAGGATAACCGTATGTCTATACGCGATTTCATTCGACATCATTACCGACACTTCAACGCGGCGACCGTGATCGACGCCATCGACGGATACGAGGCGCACCTCACGGACGGTGGCCGCATGATGGTGACGCTGGCGGGAGCGATGAGCACGGCGGAACTGGGGTTGTCTCTGGCCGAGATGATCCGGCAGGACAAGGTGCATGCAATCACCTGCACGGGAGCCAACCTGGAGGAAGACGTATTCAATCTGGTCGCGCACGACCATTACGAGCGGATCCCAAACTGGCGGAACCTGACCCTCGAGCAGGAGAAGGACCTCGAGGGGCGCGGGATGAACCGGGTGACCGACACGTGTATTCCGGAGGAACGGGCGTTCCGCGCCATCGAGCGGCAGATGGTGGAGCTGTGGAACGCCGCGGCCGCCATGGGAGAGCGATTCTTCCCCCACGAATACTTCTATCAGTTGCTTCTGTCAGGCGAGATCAAATCGCGCTTTCAGATCGACCCGAAGGACTCCTGGTTGCTCGCGGCAGCGGAGAAGGACCTTCCGGTGTTCGTTCCCGGCTGGGAGGACTCGACGATGGGGAACGTGTTCGTCGCGAACGTCATCCGCGGAGACGTCCCGAATATCGGTCTCGTGCGCGGCGGTCTGGAGTACATGCACGCGTTGGCCGACTGGTACGTCCGCACGACTCTGGGACGTCCGATCGTGGACCTGCAGGCCGGCCACGGCGACGGAAAGCGTACGGGTACTCATGGACGGGCGATCGCCGCGGACGAGGCGGAAACGACGGTTGGGTTTTTCCAGATCGGCGGTGGCATCGCCGGAGACTTCCCGATCTGCGTCGTCCCGATGATTCACCAGGATCTCGAACTGCCCTGCCCGTACTGGGCGTACTTCTGCCAGATCAGCGACTCGACGACAAGCTACGGATCCTACTCCGGCGCCGTGCCGGCCGAGAAGATCAGCTGGGGCAAGCTCGACCTGACGACACCGATGTATGTGATCGAGTCCGACGCGACGATTGTCGCGCCGCTGATGTTCGGGGCTTTGCTGGGCTGGTAGCCGCTACGGCCTGCGATCAGTCGAACACCAATACTTCCACGCTCTCTTGATCCAGCTCGCCGAGCCGCACTCCGGCTACATAGTCTGTTCCAACGTCGAAGGCGCGGAAGCGATTCGGAAGGAGAAGTTCGCCAGGCAGGGTCGAGTTCCCGCGGACACGGAGCCAGGTTTCCGGACCCGTCTCTTCGAACCGCTGTCTCCTGACCCACAGCGTTCCGTCCCCTCCAGCCAGGAGACTGTCGAACGGCGGCATCTCCCCGATGACCGGAATACGATCTCGCGTTTCGCGCCACGCGACACGGCGCTCGGATGGGACCCGAGATTCGGCGGCCAGCATCCAGTCGCGGATCTCCGCATCAGACAACTGTCGCAGGGAGCCCGGAAGGGAGTCGACGATGATCCGTTCGCCTTCCAACCACCCGTCCAGCCGGGGGCCGCCTTCTACCAGGATCCACACCGTATCGCCCGTCACCGCCGCTGACGACACGCCGCTGAACGCCAGTTGGTAGTTCGGTACAGGACCGGGCTCGCCGTCGTCCGCGAAGTACTCCATTCCCGCATACCGGCCACTCCGGACCGGCCCGGATCCATCTTCGCCCATCAACTGAAAGGTCGAGGTGTCGCGCCAGCGGCCGGATCTGCCTCTCAAACCGGCGAACCGGCGGATCAGAAGGCGGCCGGACGTCGTGCGGCCGACGGAGACAGCACGGCCAAGCCCGCTTGGCATTTCGGTGGCGACGACTCGCACGAGCATCGCATCGGGGGCGAACACCGTGACCCGCCGCTGGGCCGGATCGACGGCAGCTACTGTATCTCCGTGAAGTACGTCGAGCCTGCTCAGGAACTGAAATTCCCCGGGTCCGCTCCCCTTGCCGCCAGCCCGTGCGACTAAGCCCCCGTCAGCCGAAAACCACCGCACGGTCTGGCTGCCGTCAGCGACAACAACCCGTTGATCGGAAAGGACGCGAACGGCCGCCACTCTGAAGAATTCGGCGTCCGGGACAGTCCGGACCGCTGACGATGCAGCACGCTGCGAGGCCGATTCCAGAGCACCGGTTCCGCTCTGGGGTTCGCCACCCGTGCACGCGAGCATCATGGTCGCGCACGCAACCGCGGCCCGTCTCACGCCGCCCAGATCTCCGCCAGCACGCGGTACACCAGCCTGGCGGCCAGGAAGTCGCTGGCGTGGTGGCCCGGCATCGGCAGTAACTCCACGACGTCGAACCCGACGATCCGGCGCGCCCGGGCGACCCGTCGAACCAGGTCGTTTACTTCGTACCAGTCGAGCCCCCCCGGTTCGGGCGTACCGGTGGCGGGCACCTGGGAGGGGTCGAAGGCGTCGAGATCGATCGTCAGGTAGACATCTTCGGCAAGGCCGTCGACCGCGCGATCCATCCAGCTGTCGCGCGACGGGGCACCGCGCGCCGCGGCGATATCGTGCGCCCACACGACCCGGCGCTCGTCGAGCCCCGGGCGCTCTTCCGCGTCGATCGCCCGGATTCCCACCTGGACGATCGGTCCATGCTCCCGGGCGCGAGCCATGACGCAGGCGTGGTTGTGCGTGGATCCGTGATACGACTCCCGCGTGTCCGCGTGAGCGTCGACCTGGAGGACCGAAAACGACCGGCCGGCGGATTTCGAGGCGGCCGCCGCTGCCTGGACGGCACCGATCGTTACGGAATGTTCACCGCCCAGGACAATGGGCAGTGCGCCCCGTGACAGGATCTCCTCCACGCGCTCGCGAACCATCGAACTCATCCGTTCCGGCGTCCCATCGCATACCACCGGAGCTGATGTCTCGATGCCTCGCAGCCATGGCTCCGAATCCGTTTCGATGTCGTACAGTTCGACGTATGCGGACGCTTCGATCAGGGCGCGGGGGCCCTGATCGGCCCCCTTCCGCCAGCTGCTCGTCAGATCGTACGGCACCGGCACGATGACCGCTGCGGCGCCATCCTTCTCGGGCTCGGAACCGGACCCCTTCCCCCTGCCGACCCACACGTCGTCGCCAAGATACCTGGACATCAGACCTCCTCCCCGTGGGCCGACAAATGCTGACACACTGCAAGTTCGATCGCCAGGGAGTCCGCGTCCAGCGCATGGGAGCGCCCAGGCGGGTTACGCGGTATCCTAACGGCCATGAGCGATCCTGCCCTGCACCTGTTCGTCGGATACCTGGGTTCCGCCCTCGTGGTGACGTCTCTCGCCATGAGGTCGATCGTCCGGCTCCGGATCGTCGGCCTGGCCGGCGCGTTGACATTCACGGTGTACGGGGTCCTGATCACCGCCTGGCCCGTGGTGCTGACCAACGCGGTCATCCTGTTGATCCACTCCCACTTCCTGCGCGAGATCCTCATCGCGAAAGAGTATTTCCGTGTGCTGGAGGTCAGACAGGAATCGCAGTACCTGAAGTACTTCCTGGAGTCCCATCGCGATGAGATTCAGTCGATATGGTCGGGATTTTCCTTCCAGCCTTCCCCCCGACTTCTGACGCTGTTTGTCCTCCGTGACCTGGTACCCGCCGGCCTGTTCATCGCCGAGATCGAGGACGAGGAGACGATCCGCCTGCAGCTCGACTTCGCGATTCCCGGCTATCGGGACTTCAAGATCGGGAACTATCTCTACGAACGGGGCACGTTGTTCGAACGTGGTTTCCGGCGCGTCATCGTCGAGGCCGGAAGCGGGGCGGACGAGAAGTACCTGCGCCGACTCGGGTTCCGACGACCCGTCAACCCGGGACGACGCGATGTCCTCGAGAGGAGTCTCGAGCCCGGCAGTTGACCGTCAGGTCTCCTCTTCCAGGTACGTGTAGCCGCCCAGAGCCCGTTCGTAGAACCGGACGAGCACCCGGCTCTCGGGAACCGTCATGCGGCCCTCGCGAACGGCGGTTTCGCAGTCCTTCACGAGACGCGGGACCAGACGGTCGACGTCGTACCGCATGTATCCCAGCACGTCGCGCGCCGTGTCACCCTTGACCGTCTCCTCGATCCACCAGCCGCCTTCTTCGTGAAGCCGCACGTGCACGACGTTTGTATCGCCGAACAGGTTGTGGAGGTCACCCAGCGTTTCCTGATAGGCACCGACGAGAAATGCGGCCAGGAAGTAGGGCTCCCCGGCTCTCAGATCGTGGACCTCGAGCACACGGCGCTCATCTTCGACGTTGACGAAACGATCGATCTTCCCATCGGAGTCGCACGTCATGTCTGCCAGCACGGCACGGTGCGTAGGACGCTCATCGAGCCGATGAATCGGCATGATGGGGAACAGCTGGCCGATGGCCCAGGAGTCGGGCAACGACTGGAAGACCGAGAAATTGCAGAAGTAGGTTTCGCTGAGAATTTCCTCCAGCGGCTCCAACTCCTCCGGCATGCGCTCCAGGTCGCGTGCCAGGTCGTGAACGCGGGCACACGTCGCCCAGAACAGCCGCTCGGCCATCCCCCGCTGTTCGAGGCTCAGGTAGCCCAGCTTGAACAGGTCGAGGGCTTGATCCCGCCCCTGCACGGCATCGTGGTAGGCTTCCACGAGCCCGCTGTCGGACACACCCGCCAACGCGTTCGCCAGGTCGCGAATCGGCTGTGGGACGTCCAGGCTCGGATCGATCTCGAGCGGCGGTACGTGTGTCGTGCGAGGTCCCGAAGCGCCGAGCACGTTGACGACCAGCACGCTCTGATAGGCGGCCATCGCCCGACCGGATTCGCTGACGATCGTGGGATGCGGAACGTTGCGTTCCGCGCATACGCTGCCGAGCCGGTACACGACCTCGGCTGCGTATTCTTCCATCGTGTAGTTCATCGACGAACCGATGCTCGTGCGGCTGCCGTCATAATCCACGCCCAGTCCCCCACCTACATCCACATACTCGAGGGATACGCCGAGATTCACGAGTTCCGCGTACATTTGCCCCAGCTCGCCGATGGCATCCTTGAGTCGTCGGATATCCTGGATCTGGCTGCCCGGATGGCAGTGGATCAGGCTGAGACAGTCGAGCATGTCGTGCACGGCCAGTTCTTCGACCATGTCGAGAATCTCACTGACGAACAGGCCGAACTTGGACCGCTCCCCGGCCGAAGTGCTCCAGCGGCCGGCACCGTGGCTCGCCAGCTTCGCACGAACTCCGATCTTCGGCCTCACTCCGTACTCCCGAGCGTGCTTGAGGACGAGTTTCAGCTCACTGTATTTCTCGATCACGGGGATGATGTTACGTCCCAGTTTGGTCGACAGAATCACCGCTTCGATGTACGCATCGTCCTTGAACCCGTTGCAGATGATCAGGCGTTCCGATCTCTCGTCGGTCATCGCCATCGCGGCGAGCAACTCCGGCTTGCTGCCAACTTCGAGTCCAAACTCGTAGTCGTGACCGTAGCGATAGACCTCCTCGACCACCGATCTTTGTTGGTTCACTTTGATCGGAAACACCGCCAGATAGCGCCCGTTGTACTCATGCTCGGTGACGGCGTCCTGGAAAGCGTCATGCAGGGCCCGCAGACGATCGGCGAGGATGTCGGAGAACCGGATGAGCAGTGGCGGCGATAGTTCGCGGTCAGCCAGGCCCTCGACGACCTCCATGAGGTCGATCTCGTTGTCGGGAGTCCGATCCGGGCGGACCCGAATCCGGCCGTCCGACGCGACGGAGAAGTAGCCCTGGCCCCACAGCTCGATCTGGTAGAGGGCCGAAGCATCCGCGGCGCTCCACTTCGCAGGAACGATGGGTACGACGGGAGTCTGAGGCGTCATGCGCGCCAACATATCCGCCGGGCCGGCCTGCGGGAACCTGAATGGCGAAACCGGACGATCCGCCGCGCACGTAGTGTCAACCAATCGACGCATCGATCCGTCTCACTGTCTGTTCAACTGATCACTCGAGCTTCACGGAGATGGCCATGCTCTTGCTACACAGACGTGCACTGGCAGCAATGTCGTTCGCGGCGGGTGCCGCGCTCGGTCTGCCGGCCACCGGTGCCGCCCAGGAGGAAACGGTTCGGCTCTCCGGTCAGACCGTGGCCGTGTACAATCTCGCCGGCGAGATCACGCTGACGCCGGGATCGGGATCCGACGTAGCGATAGACGTCAGCTTGCGTGGCGCGGACGCATCCCAACTCGAGGTTCGCGCTGGCCCGGTGGATACACGCCGCAGCAATTGGGACACGGTCGAGGCGCTGCGGATTGTCTATCCGGGGGATCGGATCCTGTACGAAGGTCTGGACGGACAGACCCGGCTGCGGGTTCATGACGACGGGACGTTCTGGGGCGGCCGAGGAGATCGCGGCATGCGCGAAGTCGAGATCAGCGATCGTGGTGCCGGGCTGCGGGCGAGCGCGAATCTCGCCGTTCGGGTTCCGACCGGAAAGCGCGTCCTCATAGTGCTTGGCGCCGGCATGATCGAGGCGACGAACGTGGACGGCAACCTTTATCTCGATACGGGATCGGGTGGCATCCGGACAGCCGGCACGACTGGCGTGCTCAACCTGGACACCGGATCGGGCGACGTGGTCGTCGACGGCGCGGAAGGCGACATCAACATCGATACCGGATCGGGCGACGTGAACGTGCGGTCAGTGCGCGGTCCGGACCTCAACATCGATACCGGATCGGGCAACGTGACGGTCGATGGCGTGGAGGCGCCCGAGCTCAGCATCGACAC
>JAOTWC010000067.1 GCA_029863105.1 Gemmatimonadota bacterium
CTTGGCATCGCGAACGCCAGCTACCCATTCCTGTTCTGCATGGACTCGGACTCGACCGTTGAGCCGCTTACGCTCCGGAAGGCCATCCCGCACATGCGGGACGAGTCCGTCGCCGCAGTTGCGGGCAACGTAAAGGTAGGCAACCGGACATCTTTGCTCGCTCGCCTCCAGGCCCTGGAGTACATAGAGGGACTCAACATGCCGCGGCGCGCCCAAGGGTTCATCGCTGCCGTCAACATCGTACCGGGTCCTGTCGGTCTGTTCCGCCGGGAAGCGCTGACGGATGTCGGTGGCTACGAAACGGACACGTTCGCCGAGGACGCGGACCTCACGTTGAAGCTGATCGCCGCCGGCTGGAAGATCGTCTACGAGGACCAGGCGATCGCGTGGACACAGGCCCCGGATCACTGGCTGGATCTGATTCAGCAAAGGTACCGATGGACCCGGGGCATCCTGCAGGCACTCCGCAAGCGCCGGGGTTTGTTCCTCAAACCGGTGCCGGATTTCCCTCTGTGGCTGTCCGCCCTGGAGATGGGCTTCGAGGCAGTCGTCTGGCCCATGATGAACGTGTTTGCCCACCTGTTCTTCGCGATCGTCGCCCTGCTGTTCGGAATGGGAGAACTGGTGTTGTATTGGTGGGTTCTGCTCACCTTGCTCGACCTTGGCGCTGCCCTCGTGACCGTGTCCATGGAGGAAGAGCAGCTCAGCCTCGTGCCCCTGGCCGTCATCTATCGGTTCTTCTTCATCCTGTTCCTGGATGTGACCAAAACGTTTGCCGCGATCGAAGAACTGTTTCGGTTCGGCATGGGCTGGGAGAAGCTCGGACGTACATCGATCCGACCCGCGGAGGAAGGTGTGAGATGAACATTCTAGACATTCTGATCACGATCATCGTCGTGACGATTCTCGTTACGATCGTGTTGGGCGTGATAACGTACATCGCCTACAAGCTGCGGTTGGCTCGCCGGCCTGACTCGCCGCGCGACGAGTCCGACGGAGCCTGGTACTTCGAGCGTCACGTGCCGCCTGGCCCGAGCGGCGAGGCAGGCTGAACCCAATGCCTCCCAAAGGCGATCCCGTCCCCCGCGCTCGCGCGGCGCTCCACTGGCTGAGCGGGCTGTTGATGCTCGGCATTCTCGCCGGCCTGGTGATCACCGCCGCGGCCGCCCTGTGGCAGAACGTGGATATCAACAGTCTTGCGCGCCGGGCGGCTGCCGTCATCGACGAACCACCTGAGCTGACGACCGAGCGCGGTGGGCCGAGTGCGTACCTGCCAGGTCGGGTCCGCGTCGCGCTGTATGCGAACGTGGCGACGGAGGCTTTCTTCCCCGACTCGACCCACTTGCCGGGCGTCCTGGCTGACTGGAGCCGCGAGCTGTCCGCTTCGGGCTGGGACATCGAGCGGATCGGGTCGCGAGCCGAGCTGGACGCGTTGCCGCCGGCGACGCTCGTGGTGGCACCCGAGGCGGTTTGCCTCTCCGGCGCCGAGATCGAGGCCTTGTTCCGCCACCTCAGGCGCGGCGGCGGTGTGGTCGCGAACTGGGCACTCGGAGCGCGCGACGGAAACTGCGAATGGCGAGGCTGGGAAACCCTGCGCGACTTCACGGGCGCGATAGACGTCGTCGAGTACCAGGCGGGCGACGAACTGTACGTCACCGTGCCCGCTTCGCTGGGTGTTTCCGCCGGCCTCGCGCCGGGATCCCGCATCGAGTTCTATGCGGACAGCCATCTGGGGTTGCTGGTGCCGGGACCGCGCGTCTACTGGTCGGACTGGGCCCTGAATTCAAGCTCCTCAGGGGGCGAGTCCGCCGCGGACGGGGCGCTCGCGCTGCGCACCACGGCGGAAGGTGGCCGTGCCGTGTGGCTCGGCTTCAAACCGGGTCAGGCCATCCGTCCGCTCGACCAGGCCCGGGCGAGCCGACTGCTGCAGAATACGTTGCGCTGGGCGGCAGGCGTGCCGGCCGCGGCCGTCGCCGCCTGGCCGGAGGGCCGTCGGGCCGGGCTGATGGTGGCCGAGGACGTGGAATCCGGGTTCGTGAACGCCACGTCGCTCGCGAGGGTCCTGCGGGAGCGCGGAATCAAGGGAACCTTCTTTCTCGTGTCGGAGATGGCGCTCGATCATCCCGAGATCGCCGACTCCCTGGCCGACGTGGGCGAAATCGGCAGCCACACGGCCGACCACGTGCCAACCGTCGGCCTGCCCCAGAGGGAACAGCGGATTCGCCTGGAACGCAGCCGCCGTGAGCTCGAGAGTTGGTCCGGTCAGCCGGTATTGGGACTGCGGCCGCCCGAGGAACGGTTCGACGAGGCGACTCTGCGCGCCTGGTTGTCGTCGAGTCCGGACCGCGCCGGGGCCGCCTACGTGGCGGCCGTCAACGGCGCCCGCTCCGCCGCCCCTGAGGTGTTCCGGTTCCCCGAAGGATCGATCGTCGTGTTGCCGCGACTCATGAAGGACGACTACAACGTCGTCGTGCAGGAAGGCACGAGCCGACCCGAGCGGTTGACGTCCGCCTATCTCGAGGGGTTGCGCAAGCTGGGGGCCCTGGGAGGCCTCGGATTCGTGAGCCTCCACTCCCAGATCGCCGCGACGCCCGGCCGGATCGGCGTCGTCGAGACTGTCCTCGACTCGATCGCCGACCAGCGCGGTACGTGGTGGATTGCCACGGGCTCGGAAATCGCTCGATGGTGGCTGGACCGGGAGGCGATGAGCCTGTCGTTGCGCCCGGCGGCGGAGGGTGATGACCTGGAGCTGGTCGTGGAAGCGCCGATCGGATCCAGCTACCGGGAGGTATGGATCGACGTGACGCTGCCCGGCGACGATCGCATTCCGTTCGAAGGAGAGCGCCAGCTTCCTTACGCGCCGTCGGAGTGGGGGATACAGTTCCCGCTGCGTCCGCTCGCCGCTGGTGAACTGCGCACCATCCGGCTCGTCCGGGGGGTCGGGGTGCAGCCTGGCGACCCGGCTCCATGACTCGACCGCCTGCCTGACGTTCTCCGAGGCTTGATTCCGCCATAAGCCGTCGCGACCTTGTGAGGCGCGTCCTCTTGCGGGTCACCGAAGTTCAATCGAAAGGCCAGCGTGGGAGAGAAGGAAGTGCATCTGGCTGTCGATCAGGAAGAACTGCGTGTGTTCACGCAGGCTCTCCTCAGGGACGTGCGCGGGCTGGAGCGCCTGCTCAAGTCCGGTTCCATCGAATCCGGTATCCGCCGCATCGGTCTGGAACAGGAGATGTTCCTGGTCGACAAGATGTTTCGGCCAGCCCCCGTGGCCGTCGAGGTACTCGAACTGATTCGAGATCCGCGGGTTACCAGCGAGATCGGGCGATTCAACCTCGAGTGCAACGCCGATCCCCTCCTGTTCGGCGGTGACTGCCTGAGCCGGATGGAGGCCGAGCTCGAGGTGCTTCTCGACACGATCCACGAGGCGACTTCCAGTCTCGGCGTCACGCCCGTTCTCACCGGAATCCTGCCGACGCTGCGCAAATCGGATCTCACGATTGAGAACATGGTGCCGGCCAAGCGGTATTACGCGCTCAACGACGCGCTGACGAAGTTGCGGGGCGGGCCCTACGTCCTGTCGATCAAGGGAACCGATGAGCTTCGCCTCACGCACGACTCGGTCATGCTGGAAGCATGCAACGCAAGTTTTCAGGTGCATTTCCAGGTCGGGCCGGAGGAGTTCGCCCGGCTCTATAACATCGCCCTCGCGGTAACCGCTCCGGTCCTGGCGGCGGGAACGAATTCGCCGCTGATGCTCGGGCGTCGACTGTGGCGCGAGACACGGATCGCGGTCTTCCAGCAGTCCGTCGACACCCGGCAGACGATGCCCGAGGTCAGGGAGATTGCCCCTCGCGTGTCGTTCGGGCGCACCTGGGTCGACGACTCCGTGCTGGAGATCTTCCGCGAAGACATTTCCCGGTTCAAGGTGATCCTCGGCCGTGAAATCGAAGAAGATCCCTTCGAGGCCATGGACGCCGGCCGCGCACCGGCCCTCAAGGCCCTCCAGCTGTTCAACAGCACGGTGTACCGGTGGAACCGCGCCTGCTACGGCGTCGGACCCGAGGGAGCCGCGCACCTGCGCATCGAGAACCGCGTTCTGCCGTCGGGGCCCACCGTCCTGGACGAGGTCGCGAATGCCGCCTTCTGGTTCGGCCTGGTCAGCGCGCTGGCCAACGAAGGGTCGGACATCCGCCAGAAGATGGGTTTCGATGCCGTACGCACGAACTTCGTCTCGGCGGCCCGTCTCGGGCTGGACGCCCAACTCGAATGGATGGACGGAGAGACGCACACCGCCCAGAACCTGATCTGCGATCAGCTCATTCCTCTGGCGGAATCCGGGTTGGAGGACGGCGGAGTGGATCGGTCGGACATCGATCGGTACCTGGGAACGATCCGCGAGCGGGTGTCGTTGAGGCGCACGGGGGCACGCTGGCTGTTGAGTTCGCTCCATTCGATGCGCAAAGAAGGTACGGCCGAGGAACGGATGACAGCGCTGGTGGCCGCGACCGTCGATCGCCAGGCAACGGGGCGGCCGGTGCACGAGTGGGCGGAGGCCCGGATCGGGGAGGGCGGAGGGCTCAAACCCAGCTATCTCCGGGTGGAGCAGTACATGGCAACGGATCTGCGGACGGTTCACGAGGATGAACCGATCGACCTCGTGGCGAACCTCATGGACTGGAATCGAATTCATCACATTCCTGTCGAGGACAACGACCACCGGCTGGTCGGACTTGTGTCGCACAGGCCGCTGCTTCGCTTCCTGGCAAGCGACGAGGCCCGGCGGGCGACAGGCCCCATACCCACCAGTCGCGTGATGGCCCGCGATCTGGTCACCGTGAAGCCGGACACCAGCACGCTGGAGGCGATCGATCTGATGCGTGATCGTGGGGTGTCCTGCTTGCCTGTCGTCCAGGACGACCGCCTGATTGGAATCATTACGGAGCACGATTTCATGCGGATCGCGCGCACGCTGCTCGTGGAGATGCTCGCCGAGTGATCCCTCCACTGGGGGCACCTGAACAGCCGGAGCGGGTCCCCGAAGCGCTCCCTGCCGGAATTGAACGGATCATCGGTCGCTACGGCGGCCAGGTTGCGGGTCCCCTCGTCCTCGTCATCGGCGGACTGCACGGGAACGAACCCTCGGGCATCAAGGCTCTACAGTGCGTCGTTTCGAAACTTCACGAGCGCGGGCCGGCGTTTCGGGGCGAGCTGATCGCCGTCGCCGGCAACCTCGCGGCGCTGCGCGAAGGCGTCCGATTCCTCGACCATGACCTGAACCGCGGCTGGAGCGTGCGCAGGGTGGCGAAGGCGCTGGATCAGCCGGTGTCAGCGGAAGACCGCGAGCGAGCGGATCTCCTGGACATCCTGGTACCCCGGCTGCGAGAGGCCGAAGGCGAAACCTTCGTGCTGGATCTTCATTCCACTTCGTCTCCCAGCGCCCCGTTCCTGACCCTTGCCGACACGCTGGAGAACAGGGAGTTCGCCCAACGTCTCGGAATGCCGCTGGTCCTGGGCCTCGAAGAACAGATCGACGGCGCCATGCTCGAATACGTGGGCCGTTTCGGGCCCATCTGTGTGGGCGTGGAGGCAGGGCAGCACGACGATCCGATTTCGGTCGATATCCACGAGGCCACGGTCTGGCTGGCGCTCGTCGAGTCCGGCTGCCTGGCGCGCGATACGACGCTGTTCGACCTGGCGGAGGCGAGGAGACGGATCGCCGCGGCGCGAGCGGGACTGCCGCACGTGTTCGAGGTCGTGTACCGCCGGTGCATCGGACCCGGCGACCGCTTCAGGATGGAGCCGGGACACCACAATTTCGAACCCGTTCGAGCGGGACAGGTCATCGCCAGCACGGCCGCAGGATCCGTCCGCGTGCCCGAAGACGGATGGCTGTTCCTACCGCTGTACCAGGAGCTGGGGGACGACGGCTACTTCCTGGTCCGACCCGTCCGATCGATCTGGCTGGGAGTTTCCCGCATGCTGCGAAGGCTCGGCGTCGGGCGCGTGCTCCCGCTGCTTCCCGGTGTTCATCGGGCCCGCGAACGCACCGATACGTATCTCGTCGATCGCCGGGTGGCCCGCTGGCTGGTCATTCAGTTCTTCCACCTGTTGGGCTACCGTCGCGTCCGCGGAACGCCCCGCGTCGTGGTGTTCCGCGGGCAGGGCGTCAAAGAGTGACTTCAGTACCGGTATCCGCCGACCGATAGCAGGCCTCGAGAATTTCGAATAGCGCGATCTGCTGCGTTTCGGCCTGAAGCGGAATTTCCCCCCTGACGATGCGCAGAAAGTGCGCCCACTCCTGCCGGTAGGAATCCTGATACAGGGCGCTCGGCGCCCGCGCTATCGGGGGTGTCACGTCGACGATGCCGGTCTCGATCTGGCGATGGACCCTCAGGGGTGCCGACTCTGCGCTTCCGCCGGTACCGATGATCGTCAGCGCATGGATGTCTCGATCGTGGATCCACTCCCACGTGACTTCACAGGTCAGCGTCGCACCGGTGTCTGCGGCCAGATGAAGGAAGGCGCTGCGCTCCGCGCCCGGGTCTCCGTGCAGTTGGGCCGATACGCGTCGAATCGTCGGATAGCCGATCGCCCACAGCGCCATGTCGAGTGCCTGCGCTCCGAGATCCATCAGCACGCCCCCCCCGGCATGCTTCGGATCTGTTCGCCAGCCGCGTCGCGGGCGCCGTGACCGCCGATTCAACCAGCTCGAACGCACGAAGAACACCTCGCCCAGTTCCCCGCTGGCCACGAACTGCCGGATCAACCGCACATCGTGCCGAAACCGGTGGTTGTTGGCCACCATCAGCTGGCGGCCGGCCGCGTCGGCTGCCTCGACCAGTCGCCGGGCGGCCAGGCTCGACACCGTAAGCGGCCTCTCGCACAGCACGTGCGCCCCGTGCTCCAGGGCCTCCAGGACGCCCTCCTCGTGGGCCCCATTGGGCGTGCACACCAGGACCGCATCCAGTTCGCCGCCCGCCGCCAGCCCGACCAGGTCATCGGCCACCCGGTCGATGCCGAACCGCTCGCCGATCGTACGGGCCTTCGGTCGGTCGGGATCGGCGATTCCGGCGATTTCCACGCCCGCCAGGCGGGCGAGAATCGGGAGATGGACGATCTGCGCCGCACCCCCCGCCCCGAGAACGCCGATTCGAAGAGGCCGGTCAGCCATGGGGGCCGCTCAGATGCCCGTCATGAGAAGAATCCCCACCGCGACACCCAAGTTGCTCGCGTCCGTAACGGCGGCACCACGAAATTCGCCATACGCCGCCCAGGCTGGTGACAACGCCACCTCCACGCCGGCCACCCCCGATACTCCGGCGGTCACAACGAGGTCGTCGAGAAACGTATTCTTGATCGCGTCGCCGTCGTCGTTGAGGATGTACACGTCGAGCCCGATTCCAACGTACGGGGCGATCATCGCCGTGGGCGACGTCCACTGGAAGTCCGTGCCGAAGATGTACGCCGAGCGCTCGATGGTTCCGAGGTTGATCGATCCCGGAGACAGTCCCGACGCCACTTCCAGCTGCGCTTCGAGTTCGTTCACCTGGCTCGATTCGACATCTGCCTTCCAGTAGCCGACGCGAGGCACGACTCGGACGTTCGGCCCGAGGAACCCAAGATCGACCTTCGCCCCGACGCCCAGGGTGCCCTCATTCTGGCTCGGGTTCACATACATCAGTCCCAC
>JAOTWC010000068.1 GCA_029863105.1 Gemmatimonadota bacterium
ATGACCCTCCTGCCACAGGAACTCCGTCGTACGCAGGAAAGGCCGCGTCCGCTTTTCCCACCGCACCACGTTGGCCCACTGGTTCAGCAGAACCGGCAGGTCCCGATAGGAGTCAATCCAGTCGGCGACGATCGGCCAGATGACGGCTTCCGAAGTCGGCCGCACGACAAGCGGCTCTTCAAGTTCCACCCCGCCTGCCCGTGTGACCACCGCCGTCTCCGGGGCGAAGCCCTCTACGTGTTCCGCCTCCCGGTCCAACGCCGACTGCGGAAGAAACATCGGAAAATAGGCGTTCTGATGCCCGGTCTCCTTGAACATCGAATCAAGGGCTCCCTGCATGAGCTCCCAGATGCGGAATCCGTACGGCCGGATCACCATGCAGCCGCGGACCGATGAGTGCGCGGCCATCTCCGCTCTGAATACGATCTCGTTGTACCAGGCCGAAAAATCCTCGGCCTGGGTCGTGAGATGCTTCCCGTCCGCCATGTATCTCGCCCTCTCAGTCGTTCGTCGGATTCAGGTCCTCGATCGAGACCCGCTCCTCATCGCCGGAGTCCAGGTCCCGCAGCCGCACTACGTCCTCATTTCCCCCGGCAGGACCGATCAACACGGCACGCTCCGCCCCCAGCTGGTGCGCCACTTTCAGTTGCCGAGCCATGCTGCGATCCGCAAAATCGTAGACGACTCTTCGCCCGGCATCCCGCAACCTGTGGACGACGCGGAGTCCCAGCGATCGCTGATCCCGAGTCTCGCAGATCACGAAGTCCTGCACGGCGGGGATCCCCTCGGGCACCAGTCCTCGGGAGGTGAGAAGCCCGGCCAGGACAACGTCGCCCATGCCGAATCCGAGGGCCGGAAGATCGGGTCCTCCCACAGCCTCGAGCAGACCGTCGTAACGCCCGCCTCCGCAGATCGCGCGAAATTCGCCTGCACGATCCCACAATTCGAATACGGTGCCCGTGTAATACGCGAGACCTCGCACGAGCGTCGCATCGAATCTCACGAACCCGCCCAGACCCATGGCCTCCAGATGATCCAGGACGCAAGCAAGCCTGTCCGCGGCCGCCTCGATTTCCGCACTCGCGCCGCACCCCGCGACGAAGGCCTCTAGCGTGAGATCGGAGTCCCCGGCCAGACCGAGAATCCTGTCCGTCGCCGCTCCGGCGACACCCAGTTTCCCGAGTCGCTCGCGAAGTGCCGCCTCGTCCTCCTTATCGAGCCTGTCGATCACGGCGAAGGCGCCGTTCAGGCTGTCTTCCGGCACTCCACATTGACGCAGCACGGCTGCCATGAGTTTCCGATCCGAAACCCGCGCGACGATGTCCGCTTCGCCCAGCCCAAACTCCCGCAGCACATCGATGGCGGCCGCGATAATCTCCGCGTCGGCGAGTTCGCCGGATTCGCCCACGATATCCATGTTGAGCTGGAAGTGCTCCCGGAGGCGGCCCTTCTGGGGCCGTTCGTACCGGAACAACTGCGGGGTGGAGTACCACCGTATGGGCTTGGGCAAGCCCGCCGCTCGCGCACCAACCATGCGGGCGAAGGTCGGTGTCATTTCGGGCCGCAATGCCACTTCGCGGCCTCCCTGGTCCGTGAACCGGTACAACTGACCGACGATCTCTTCGCCGGATTTGCGCACGTACAGCTCGAGAGGCTCAAGCGGTGGACCGTCGTACTCCTCGAAGCCATACCGTCCCGCGACACGGTGCCACCCGGCGAGGATATGCGTCCGGAGGCGCATTTCCGCCGGGAAAAAGTCACGGAACCCGGGAAGGCTGGTCAGTGCCATCTGGCCGATGTCCCGGTCAGACGGCGGCCGAGCAGTACCGATCGTAGGCGTGCCGCAGATCCGCCGCGATCGCCGACGCCTCACGGCCCTCGATCTGATGCCGCTCGAGCATGAACACGTGCTCGCCGTCCCGGAACAGCGCAATCGCCGGACTCGAGGGCCTGTACCCTGGCATGTACGACCTGGAGCGTTCGGTCGCCTCGGCTTCCTGGCCCGCGAACACGGTGACGATCCGGTCGGGCTGTACGTCGTGTCCGGTGGCAATCGCCACGGCCGGCCGGGCATTCGCCGCGGCACATCCGCAGACGGAGTTCACCACGAGCAACACGGTGCCGTCCGCGGACAGAGCTTGGTCAACCGCTTCCGGAGTGAGCAGCTCCACGGCACCAAGACATGTGAGCTCGTCCCGCATCGGTCGGACGATCTGAGGATCATAGAGCATGTATGAGGATCTCCCAATTCTTCGGATTGTCATGCTGCGCACGTCGGAGTTCGCCTTCCCTGCAAGCCGTCAGCATAGCACGCCGTGACATTGGGTCAAGCGCAGGCGTTTCTCCGCAGGGCGTCGCCGACCGTGTGGCAGGAGCCCGCCACGAGAACCGTTCCGTTTCCCGCCCGAACGCGCGCCGTCGAGAGTGCGCGGTCGAAGTCGAGCACGACCTCCGCTGGTTTTGACTCGCCAAGCGACTCCCGGGCTGCCGTCGCGTTCCACCGCCGCTCGGCGGGCACCGAAGGAGCCAACGTGAGTACCGCGGCGTCGGTGACGGCCAACAGTGGAGCCAGCACCTCACTCCAGGCCTTGTCTGCGAGCACGGATACTAGCAGCACGACCGGTGCAGGCAGATCCACTTGGGCGACGACATCCGCCAGCGCCCGTGCGCCTGCCGGATTGTGCGCGATGTCGTAGACCCATGTGCCGTCGTGGCGCACGTCGATCTGGAATCGGCCCGGCCAGTGGACCGATTCGACTCCGTCGCACACCTGGCCGTCGTCCACCCCTCCCGGAGCAAGCGCGTCGACGGCAGCCACGGCCAGAGCCGCATTCACCGCCTGGTGCGCACCATGGAGCGGCGTAACCAGTCGCAGATCCCTCCGGCGCGCCCCGCCGCGGTAGGTGAACTGTGTGCCCTCGCGGCCGACCTCGACCGCCTCCACCGAAACGTCCGTTCCGAACTGCACGACGTGGGCGCCCAATTCGCCGGCAAGTGATCGCAACTCCTCTCCGGCTGCGCCTGCAACGGGCCCGATGACCGCGGTCCGGCCGGCTCCGATGATCCCGGCTTTCTCCCGCGCGATCGACACGAGATCTGTTCCGAGATACTCGGCGTGATCGAGGTCGATGCTTGTGATGACGGAAACGGCCGCGTCCAGCACGTTCGTCGCATCCAGCCTCCCGCCAAGCCCTACTTCCACCACGGCCGTGGTCACGCCACTCCGTCGGAAAGCGTCAAACGCCAGTGCGGTCGCCGCCTCGAAGAACGTCGCGTCGACTCTCTCGGCGAGCGGCAAAATGCCCTGCGCGCACGACTCCAGCAGTTCGTCGCTCACCGCTTGCCCGTCGACGGCAATGCGCTCCGAGAACCCGACCAGATGGGGCGATGTATACCGGCCCGTTCGGTGGCCGGCGGCGCGCAGGATCGAGTCGGCCGTCACGACTACCGAACCCTTGCCGTTGGTCCCGGCCACGTGGATCGCCCGCAGGCCGGCCTCGGGGTGCCCCAGCGCCTCGAGCATCTCGTTCATGCGGGCCAGGCCCCAGTTCACCCGCTGGGGCGGTCTGCGGGCCAGCAGAGCGGCAAGGGCACCCGACGATGTCACACGGGTGTTCAGCACATGTGAGCCAGGAGGGTGGACACGGTCTGCTTGAGATCCTGTCGGGCAACGATGCAGTCGAGCATTCCGTGCTCCTCCAGGAATTCGGCGGTCTGGAAGGCATCCGGCAGATCCTGCCGGATCGTTTCCTTGATCACTCTGGGTCCGGCGAACCCGACCAGGGCCCCGGGTTCGGCGAGGTTGACGTCACCCAGCATCGCGAAGCTGGCCGTCACTCCGCCGGTCGTCGGGTGGGTCAGGATACTGATATACGGCAGCCCGGCTGCTGCCAGGCGATGAAGAGCGGTAGCCGACTTTGCCAGCTGCATCAGCGAGAAGATTCCCTCCTGCATCCGTGCCCCGCCGCTTGCGGACACGATCAGGGCCGGGGCGGATCGCTCCACGGCTGCGTCGAGCAAGCGGGCGATCTTCTCCCCCACCACGGAGCCCATGGAACCCCCGATGAAGCCAAACTCCATGATTCCCCCGCACACGAGCCGTCCGTCGATGTGCCCGGCCCCGGCCAGGATGGCATCGTGCGCACCCACCCGGGCCTCGGCAGCCTCGATTCGCTCCGGATAGGCCTTGGAGTCCACGAATTCGAGCGGATCCGCCGAGCGCAGACTCTCGCCAAATTCTTCTTCGAACCCGTCGTCGAACAGCAGTTGGAGATACTCGCGGGCACTGATGCGAAAATGATGACCGCAGTCGGGGCATACGCGGTCATTCTCTTCCAGCTTGCGCACGTAGAGGGCCGCGCCGCAGCCCTCACACTTCTCCCACACGTCCGCCGCGAGTTCGCGCTTCTGCGCAACCAGCGGCTGCTTTTCCTTCCGAAACCAGGTCATCAGGTCTCCGAGAGTGACGGAAGGGCCGGTACCGGACCTCGGCGCGAAACCATCCGCACGACTAGAGGCCGGCAATATAGTCCGCAGCCGGGAGTCCGTCGAACAATTGGGCTACGCGTCCCTGCGGGGCCTTCTAGCTCTCGGACCAGACGCGCGCGGCGAGACCGACCCCGACGAACGTCATCAGGAGGAAGCTGCCGCCGTAGCTTAGAAAAGGCAGCGGGAGACCGGTAACGGGCATGAGACCAACGGTCATCCCCACGTTGATCAACAGATGGGCGAACCAGACGGCGAACACGCAGAATACGACGATACCACCGAACTCGTTCGGCGATCGGGAGGCCGCCTCGAGCAGCCGGCGGAGCAGCCAGGCGTACAGAGCGAGCAGCACCAGAACTCCGAAGAACCCCAGTTCCTCACCGACGACGGAAAAAATGAAATCCGTGTGCTGCTCAGGGAGAAACGACAGGCGCTTCTGCGGGCCGTTGCCGAAGCCCTGACCCAGTAAGCCCCCGGAACCGATCGCCACCTGCGACTGGATGAGGTGCCATCCCGCCCCCCGCGGGTCGCGTCCCGGATCGAGAAACACCAGCAGGCGGTTCTGCTGATACGGAGCGAGCTGAGCCCACAGCGGCGTGGCCAGCGCCCCGGCCGCCAGATTTGCCAGAGTGACCGCGATCCCCTCCAGCAGGAACGGTCGTCGGAGATACATCAGCAGCACGACGATGACAAACCAAACACCCCAGACGGTGGCCGAGAAACCCAGCAGGAGGCTCACTCCCGGGCTGACGAGCATAAACACGGTGAACAGAGGCACGCGTGCCCAGTAGAGGGCCGCCACCAGGATGACGCCGAACGTGATGGCGCTGCCCAGATCCGGCTGCAGCAGCACCAGGCCGAACGGTACGGCGGCTATCAGCAGGGGTCGCCACAACCGGCTGAGACGAGCCTCGGGATCGGCTCGACCGCTGAGCACCCGGGCGAGCATCAGCAGGGTCCCGAGCTTCGCGACTTCAGCGGGCTGCAGCGAATAACTGCCGAAACGCAACCAGCTGTTCGTTCCGGGACCCGAGCCGACCATCAGCACCAGGACCAGCAGCGCAATCGACACGACGTAAACAAGGGAACTGCCACCTTCGATCCACCGCAGCGGGACCCGCGAAACGACGAGGAAGACGACCGCCGCGATCGCCAACCACAGTGCCTGTCGCTTCCAGATTTCGGTGACGGCCGAGGGAACATCGAGCTGGCCCGCCGACCAGATCATCGCAACTCCGATGAACGACAGCAGGAAGGCCGATCCGACGAGAGCGGGATCACCGAGCCAGCGGAGACGCTGCGTCTTCATTCCGCCGTCCTCGGGGCCACCGCCGCGCGTCGCGGCACCGGTATACCGGTCGGCGCGACACCTTCGGCCCGCAGGTATTCCTGCATCAACCGCATGGCCAGGGGCACGGCAAGGGAGGTCGTGTTGTCCGGATGGCCATTCTCGACGATGGCCGCAATGACGATCCGGGGATCGTCGACCGGCCCGAAACCGACGAACCAGGAATGCGGCTCACCATGCGGATTCTGGGCCGTTCCCGTCTTGCCTGCCACGACATACTCAGAAGGGCGGTACGGAAACGCCGTCCCTTTCGGGTCGTTCACTACCGCGACCAGAGCTTCGACCAGCTCCTGCCGATGGATGGCCGACAGTTCCAGGCTCCACGGCGCGCGGCGTGCGTCCAGGACCTCGCTCCTGCGGAGGTGGGGAACCGGCGGAGCACCGCCCACTGCCAGAGCCGCATAGAACTGCGCCATCCCGAGCAAGGACTGCGATATCTCGCCCTGACCGATCGACAGGTTCAACGTGACCGACTCGGTCCAGCCGCGCGGGCCGAAACGATTGTCGTACCATTCGCGTGTCGGCGGCACCTGTCCGCGCACCTCCGACGGCAAGTCCAGCCCCGTTCGCGAGTTGAAGCCCAGGGCGTCCGTGCCGGCGAGGAGCCGGTCGAGGCCGAGTCGCATCCCCAGTTGATAGAAGAAGACGTTGCAACTTTCCTTGATGGCCCCGGCGAGATCGAGGTTCCCGTGGCCCACGTCTTTCCAGCAACGGAATGTTCTCGTCCCATACTGCAGGGTGCCCGCACAGCTCGACGGCATGTGTGTGTCCATGGTCGCGAGCCCGTCGTTCAACGCCAGGGATGCCAGCAGGAGCTTCCAGGTGGAGCCCGGCGGGTACAGGGCCGCTGCGGCCCGGTTCAGCAACGGCTGATCCGGGTCATCCCTCAGGAGGGCCCAATCGGCGTTCGAGATCCCTCCGATGAACTTGTTCGGGTCGTACGTCGGATGACTGTAGAGGAGCAGCACTTCCCCGTTGCGGGGATCGAATGCCACCACCCCTCCTTTCATCGTATCCGGAAACAGCGAGTCTGCGAGTTGCTGGAGAGTCAAATCCAGGGACAGCCTGAGATCTTCCCCCGGAACGGATGGAATCGAGGGCCGCGGACCGAATTCGCTGACAATCGAACCGCGCGCGTTGACCTCCACGAAATGGACCCCCGGCGTTCCACCCACCTCGGCTTCGTACTGGCGCTCCAGGCCCCCCTTACCAACCGAGCGCCCGGGCTCATATCCCTCGAACTCCGGCAGCTCCAGCTCTGCTTCGCTGATCTCGCCGACATATCCCACGACGTGAGCGATCGGCGGTCCGGGTGGGTATCGCCTACGCGGATGCATTTCGATCACCGCCGTACGGAACTGCGGGCGGCGCTGCTCGATCGCAGCCACCTGATCCTGATCCAGGTCGTCGCGGACGATCACCGAAGAGGTGGGCCGCTGGCGAAACTGATCCACCAGGTCGGTGATTTCCTCGGCACTCAGCCCCACATGCGGCGCCAGTCGCGCCAGCGTCGCGCGCACGGAGTCCACCGGACCCGGCAGCACGGACAGCGAATACCCCGGGACATTTTCCGCCAGGAGCAGACCCCGTCGGTCGACGATGGACCCGCGTGCCGGTGGTATGGTCAGCGCCCGAAGGCGATTCTCTTCCGAGCGCAGCCGGTATTCCGTCCGGCCGATGACCTGCAGACGGAAGAAGCTGATCAGCAGGATTCCGATGGCCAGCCACAGCAATCCGGCTGCACCCCGCGCCCGCCTGCGCCGAATCCGCTTCGCTACGTCTCGAGAGCCGAC
>JAOTWC010000135.1 GCA_029863105.1 Gemmatimonadota bacterium
GGGCCGAGTGGTAGTTGCCATCGACCGACTGTGCCCTCGTCTGTGCCGAGAGCCAGGCCATCTGGTCTCCGAATCCGAGAGTCAGGTAGCGCCAGCGCCAGTGCTGGTCCTTCTCCAGGAACGAGACGATCGGGGCGGGGGCGATCGGATCCGGCTGCATCTTCCGGAACTGGGTGAGGTTCACTGTGAATGCCGCACCGCCGACGAGGGCGAGAATCAAGACGGCCTGGAGGATGTGCAGAGTGCTGCGGCCCGTGGCTCGCACGAGGCGGAGCGCCAAAGGCCCGTCCACGAGGTCTGCCGCCATTGCCCCGGCGTACGGGAGGATCAAGACGGTCGCCCAGAACGTGAAGCGATCGAGAGTGAGGATCTCGAAGGCGCCACCGAGGAGCATGCGGGGGAGCGGAGTGGTCCCGCCCGTTCCCAGGAACGCGAGCAGCAGTATCGAAGCCAGCACGGGCCATGTGTGCGATCGAAGTCCGCGCACGACTGCATACGGGAGGGCAAGCAAGACCGAAGCCCAGGGAATCAGCCAGAACACCAGGCCCGCGTTGAGATCGGACACGAAGCTCTCGCGACTTCCGTGCGGGATTGGAACCTGGGCGATCGGATCGGTCGTGCTCCACAACCAGTACGGCCAGACCACCAAAAGCAGCACCGCGACCGAAGCCGCCCCCAGCACGGCAACGCGCCCCACCGGCCTGTACACCCTTCGAATCCGGCGCGCGGCAAGAGGGAGGATCGTTTCTCGGGTCACCCGGGCAGCTCGCCCGGCGCCCTCGTTGGCATGCGGTTGCCGGAGACGGTCCAACAGCGACCAGACCACGACGGGACCGATGAAGAACACTGTTCCGAACAGAGTCGTTACGTGGTGCAGGGCCGTCGTTCCGGCAAGCATCGACACCGCGGCGGCGAGGGACCGTTTGCCACCGTCGAGGGTCCAACGACGCACGAATGGAAGGGAATTGAGGAGCAAACCGAGAGAGCAGATGGTCGGGAGCTGCCCGAACACGTGAACCGCCTCGGCGATGCTGGTGGAGACCACCGCCAGGAACGCCGCATACCCGGCGGCTCGTCGCGAGCCGAATAGCAGTGCGAACCGATACACGCCGACGACCAAGATCAGGACTCCGGCCAGCTGGACCAGGACGAAGGCCGCCTCGAGACCGACCAATCGGGAGCCGAGCGCCACGAGCTGATGGGTCCCCGGCGGGTAGCTGGTGACTGAGAACCCGGTGTACCACCGCGGCTCCCAGGTGGCGAACCACCCTCGGGCGTAGTGGTCCGCAAAGAAGATGTGAACGTAAGCGTCGTATGTGCGCCTGAACGTGCCTGCGGCCAGCAACGTGCCGTGGAACGTCAGGGCAGAGACCAGCGCGGACAGAAGCATCCGATGGTCGGTGACGAGCCGATGAGCCGCAAGCTTGAGCGAGATCACTGCTTTTGCGCTCCCCCGCGCAGGGTCCAGAGCGCGGCGGCGACCAGATATGCCGCCATGAGGATGACCTGGACCCAGACCACGACGTCGAAACTGGCGTGAAAGACCGTCAGCGCGCCGGTAACCACGACTCCAGCGGCCAGTGATGCGTAGCCCGCCAGGTTGTCGCCCGTGGCAAGCTTCAGGGATGTGAGAGTGGCCGAGCAGGCGAAGAGAGTGGTGGCCAGAAGGTAGGGACCCAGAATGCCGGCCTCGACCGCGTATCCTTCTCCGAGGGCCAGGCCGATGACCCACTCAGGGACGGCGAACCCGACAGCCGTAGCCAAGAGACCGGCGGCGGCGACGGCGCCAACCCCGCGGGCCGTGATCCTGCCAACCGACTCCCCACGCGCCGCCTTCTCGGCTGCCGCGGGGAACAGCAGCACAGACACCGGCCAGGTGAGAAAAAACACGCTGCGGCCAAGGAGCGCAACGGCCGCAAAGCGACCGGCCAGATCGGGCGCGAACGCCTGTTTCACAATGATCGTGTCCACGTGGTTCATCAAGCCCTCGCCTGCGAGGAGTGCAAGCGAGGGAATGAGTGCTGCGAGAATCTCTCGCCTGGCCCCAGGGTCCGGTATGGCTGCCTCGCTCGACCTGGAGCGCAGGACGACAACGGAGGTAATCACCGAGGCGGTCAGCCCGCCGACGGCTCCGGCGACCCCGAATCCGGCCGCTACTGCTCCGATTCCGAGGAGAATCCTCACTGCCATCTCGACCTGGAAGGAGGCGGTTAGCGATCCGAAACGCCCCGAACCCTGGGCCCAGCCCCTTCTCGCCCCTAGTTGGAATGCCCAAGGCAGGGCAATGGCGACTCCTATGAACGGCGCCATGGACTCGGTTCGAAAACGCAGCGCCAGTACCTGGGCTGAGGCTGCGAGCAACACGGCGAACACCAGCCCGGTCTGGAAGGCCCTGTTTGAGAACCACCTGGCCAGCCGGGCCTGCATCTCCTCGTCGTGTGTCCCACCAGCCACTGTCCGGGCCGTCGCGGTCTGAAACGCGACGGTGACGAAGCCGACCAGGAGCAGGCCGGTCACTGCGAGGGCCACATCGGAGTACTCGGCGGGAGTCAGCAGTCGCGCCGCGAATAGGTTGTACGCGTAGTTGCCCGCGTGGACCAGCAAAGATCCGGCCAGGAAGGCCCAGCTGCCCCGCACCCGGGACCGGTGCACAACCGTCACGACAAGGTGCCCGTTCGTGATCTGAACACGAGCTTCCAGCGATTCACTGGACCCCTGCGGCGATACTCGACATCGTCGGCGGCCTCAGAGATGATCGAGAGGCCGTATCCACCCGTCGTGGAGTGAACAGGAGGCCCGGGTGCGATTTCACCGCGAAATGGCCGACCGGAGTCGGTGACCGTCAACTGCACGGCCTCGGCGAGAGGACTGATCTCGATCTCGATCGCACCGTTCACGTCTCCGTAGGCGTGCCTGCTGATGTTCGTCAGCAACTCGTGGACCGCAAGCCGAAGCCGGGCTTCGGCCGCGCCGTCCAACAGCCCGATCGGAAGGGCAGCGCCGAGAAACGCCGGGAGCATGGCGAAGTCGACGGAGTCACTCTGGAGGACGAACCGTGTACTCACGAGGCTGCCGCATTCGCCCGCAGCACCAAGACTGTCTGATCGTCCTGCTGAGGGGACGGCCCGCCGTGCGAATCGACAGCATCGATCAGCGAGCGAGCCACCTCGTGAGAGGACCCGGACGATCGGGACACCGCCTCGAGCAGCCTGTCTATGCCGAACTGGTCGCCGTTCTCGCTCGTCTGCTCGACGAGTCCGTCACTCGCCAGCACCACCAGATCCTCGCCCGCGAACTCGAATGAGCGATCTTCGGGCCCTGGTCCCGGAACACCAAAAGGAACACCAGTCGGGGCGATGCTGCGTGTGTTGCCGGCTTGCTTGACGATGACCGGCGAATGGCCGGCGCTGGCAACTCGTAGGCTGCCTTCGGCCGGCCGGTAGGTGGCGGCCGCCATGGTGACGATTCGGGACGTGCGGTCCAAGACCGGCCAGAGCTCAGAGCCAACCTCTGTGAGGATTCGGGTCGGCGAATCCGAGCCACGGGTGTGCTGGAACGCAGCGCGAACCGAACCCATCATCATCGCAGCGGCCGACCCCTTCCCGGAGACATCGGCGATGGCGGCGATTGTGCGCTGAGCGCTCACCCTCCAGTCGTACAGGTCGCCCGCCACGATTCGGGCGGGACGGACGATGCCGGCGATGTCGACGTGGCCGGAGCTCTCCGCCTGAGGGAGGAGGGAGCGCTGCATCTCGGAAGCCGATTCCACATCGCTGACGATCTGGGCCTCGGCGAGCCGATCCTGGTGCAGCGCTATCAATTCGAGCTGAGCCGCGAAACGCCGAGCGGAGACGATGACGAGCCACTCCTCGAGGGCTGTGAACCCTCCGCTGATCGGGGAGACGGCAGCAACGACGCCACGGAAACGACCTGCCGCCTCGAAGTGGACAGCCCGGACCCCCTCATCCGTGTGGACGGCTCCGTCGAGCCAAGATGCGTCCATCACATGTCCGGCTCGGTGACCCGCGGAAACCTCGAGCAGCGCCAGAGATGCCTTGCGACCGATTGCGCGCGGGTAGGCGCCCGTCACCAATCCGCCCGGACCGTCGATGATGACGATCCCGAGCTCGGTGCCGGCGAGCCGCGCGATATGTTCGGCCCCCGTCCGAGCAACTTCACCGGGTTCCAGCAGCGTGGCCGGCTCTGCGAGCAGGTCGCAGACGGCAAGAAGCCGCGAGGTTTGCATAGTGTCCATCGACGTCACGCCACCGCGGCGATTGCGGCTCGAGCCTCGGCGAGCGAGGCGAATCTTGGGAAGACCTCGTCGAGCCTGGTGAGCTCGAGGATCAACCGGACTGGATCGCTGACCGCTACGAGCATCACGTCGCCACCGTGTTGGAGGCTTCGCTTCAGGGTCATCACGAGAGCCGCGAGAGCGCTCGAATCGATGAACTCGACGTGTGCCATGTGAAGGGCGACATTCGGGTGGTCGGGTCCCACCGCATCGGCGACCTCGGTGACGAAGCGGACGACGGTGTGGGCATCCAGCCGGCCCACCATCCGTCCTGTGATCAGGTTCGCTTCCTTGCTGGTCGTGATAGTCATGGTCTCTGACTCCTTTGTTCGTATGACGACATGTTCGTATATCGACTTGAACATCATAAAACTTTATATAAGATGTTAGTCAAGTCGATATTTCAGGAGACGTATTTCATGAAGATCCAGCAAACGTCCGAACTTCCTACGTTGGTTCTCGCCGTGGACGACGAACCGGTCAATCTCGAAGTGATCGCGGCAGCCTTGCGGCCTGAGGGGTTCTCGGTCGTAGGCGCCCATAGCGCCGAGGAGGCGATGGAGCTCATGCGTACTGAACGCCCGGATGTCGTGCTCCTAGACGTGATGATGCCCGGGGAGAACGGCATCGAGCTCTGCAAGCGGATGAGAGCCGATGCAGAACTGGTCTCGGTGC
>JAOTWC010000069.1 GCA_029863105.1 Gemmatimonadota bacterium
GAGGCCGAGTACTACTTCGGGCAGGCCGCGAGAGCAGATCCGGAGTTCGCCCTGGCTCGCTGGCGGCAGGCGGACACGCGCCGATGGTGGGCCGGCCCGGCTCGGACGGACATCGACATCCGGCGTCTGTTTCTGGAGCACGGAGATCGACTGGGCACGCGTGACAGTCTGCTGCTGTCAGCTCTCATTGAACCGCCTGGGCCAGAAGCATTCGCCCGGTTCGAAACCGTGCTGGGCTTGTTGCCCGGTGACGCTTATGCGAGGCTGCTGTATGGCGACGAGCTGCTCCATCGCGGGCCGCTGTGGGGCGTGACGCTGGACAGCGCGGAAGCCGTGCTTGCAGCCGCGGCGCGGCTGAATCCGCGGTTCGCCACGGCGTGGGATCATCTCGCTCAGGTGCGGATCCGCCTGGGCAGGCAAGCGGAGGCGGAAGCCGCGGTCGCGAGTCTCGAGGAAGTGATCAGTCCCCGGGCGGACCTTCGGCTCGAGATGATCTGGCGCCAGGGCTGGCTCGAGCGCTTCGATCCTGATGGCGCCGACGCGAATCGACCCAACCTGGAGGGAGATGCGGGGTCTCTCGCGCTCGTGGCCCGCCAGGTTCGCTACGGAGACCTGCCGCGCGCCCAGCTCGAGCTCGGCAAAGCCCTGGTCGCGCATCCAGCCATCCGGCGTGGGGATGCCGACTGGCATTCGGGCATGATCGCCGTGGGCTTGGCGCTCGCGTCCCTGGGCCGGCCGGCCGCTGCATCCGCCACGTTCCGAACCGTGGCCGACCAGACTTCGGCCGCTGCGCTGTTTGCGGATCAGTGGGTCGTCGTTCCGGTCGCGTTGGGACTGGAAGGCTACTCGGGGCTTGCGGCCTCGGACGCCGCATCGCGGCTCGCGGACGTCGCCGGCGACTCTCTGACCACCGCACTGGATCGTGCTCGTGCGGCATGGTCTCTGGCCCTGCATGCGTCGGCGCGCGGTGCGGATGCGGCGGCACCGCAGGACTTCGACTACTGGCAGTCGCTCGTCGACTCTCTCGCCGCGGTGGACTTTCGCATCGAGCCCCTGGCTCGCCACCTCGACGCCGTGGCGCTATCGGCAGAGCAGCGCTGGGGCGAAGCGATCGAAGCGAGCCGGGCGCTCGTCGCGTATGACTCCGTCGGCAACCTGGAGCGCCCGTTCGCGAGGGCTGCCGTCTATCTGCATCGCGGCCACTGGTTCGAGGCGGCCGGCCTGCCTGACAGCGCGATCGCCGCCTGGTCGTGGCACCTGAACACCGACCTGGAGTCCGTTGCTGAGCGGAAGGTGCAGGCCGGGGAGGTTGACGGCGCCTTCGGTTCGCACGCACGCCTGAGGATCGCTCGACTCGCCGACGCCTCCGGGGCCGAAAACCTCGCCCCGCGCGCCTGTGCGGAGGCTCGCGAAGTCGTTCGCCGCTGGGAAGAACCGGAGGCAAGTCTGACCGATGCGGTCGACGAAGCGCGGCGCATCGCCGACGCCTGTCAGCCATGATCCACCTGTCGATTCTGGGCTCGCCGGAAGTCACGGTCGACGGCGAACCGGCGCCCAAGGAACTCCTGTGGCGAAAGAATCTCGCGCTGCTCGTCTACCTCGCCCGCTCACCTCATGGCCGCCGATCCCGGGAGCACGTCGCGGCTGTGTTCTGGGGAGACAAGCCCGAGGTCGATGCGCGCCATTCGTTGAATGAGGCGCTGCGCGTGATCCGCAAACAGCTGCCTGACGGGGCGCTCACGGCCGATGGGGATCATGTGATTCTGGATCTGGCCACCGTCAGCTTCGACCTGGACGAATTCGTTGCTCATCGAGCGGCGGGCGAGACGTCACAGGCTGCGGCGCTGCTTCGTGGTGAGTTGATGGCGGGCTTCGGCATTCCCGACTCGAACGAGTTCGAGGACTGGGTGTCGGCGGAGCGCCGAATCTGGCGACAGCACAGCACAGACGTCCTCGAGTCGATCGCTACGGCGGCGCTCGAGGCGGGAGATCTCGCTGCCGCCCGCGACATAGCCCGCAGGGCGGAGACACTCGATCCGGTGGCGGACACACCGATTCGAATCCTCATGCAATGCGATGCGCTGCGTGGCGATCCATCGGCGGCCCTGGCTGTCTACCAGGAATTTGCAGCGCGCCTGGACCGTGACCTCGGCCTCGACCCACCGGAGGGGTTGAAGACGCTTGCGGATCGGATTCGGGCGCAGCGCGAAGTCGCCGACGCCGAGATCCGATCGGAGGAAGCGGGACTCAGCCGACGGTTGCCGCTTACAGGCCGTGGCCAGGAGTTGAGACGCGGCGTCGAGGCGGTTCGTGCCTGCCGCCTGGAGTCCATCCCGACCCTGCTCGTGATCACCGGGGCCCTCGGCACGGGAAAGACGAGGCTTGCCGAGGAAATCGTCCTGCGGGCGGAACTGGAGGGCGTGCACGTGGCGCGCGTGCGCTGCGACGACGCAGATCGCGCTACGCGACACGGCGCCCTGTGCGCTCTGGTCGCGGATACGAAACTGTTTGGCGAGGGGGCCCGATTCGAGGGACCCGACGATTTTGGAACGGCCGTGTACGAAGCGTCCGAGCGCAGGCCGATCCTGATCTGGGTGGACAGCGCGGAGCACCTCGACACCGACTCTTACCTGGCCGTCGGACCTCTGTTGCGCCGGTTCGCCGATCATCGCGTGACGATCATGCTGTCCGCGACGGACGCACCGCCGCTGCCACAACTCGACGAACTCACCGGGAGTCTCGGAAGGGACATCGCGGGCGAGCTGATCGCGCTTCAGCCTCTGAACGCAGCGGACATTGCTTGGTTGGCCCGCAAGGCGCTTCCCGAGTGGGAAGACGACGCGATCGATCGACTGGCGCGCCGCCTGTTCATTGATACGGCAGGTCTTCCGCTTCTCGCCGTCGATCTTTTGCACGCGCTTCGCCTGGGCCTCGACCTTTCGGGCGACGAGGTGGGCCCGTGGCCTGAGCCGACGCGTACTTTGGACCAGACGTTTCCGGGCGACATCCCGGCCGCGCTCACCGCGGCGATTCGTGCGGGATTCCGTCGCCTGAGCCCTGAAGCGCAGGAAGTCCTGAAGGTCGCGTCCCTGTTCGACGCCCGCGTGACGCCGGCCCTTCTCGAACAGACGATGGACCTGGATCCTGTCCGGCTGCTGGAGGCGCTCGACGAACTGGAATGGCGGCGCTGGCTCACCGCTGAACCAAGAGGGTACGGATTCGTGGCCCGGCTGCACCGCGAAGTGATCGAGAACGACATGATGACGAAGGGACAACGCCAGCGGCTCAGGGAGCGCCTGGCGAATTCATCTGCGGACAGAGACGGAGGCTCAGCATGAAATTGAACCGGGTGAACATCCGGCGAGTTGTGAAGGGTGTGCTCATCGGGTTGGCCGTGGCATTCGTGCTCGCCCAGTTCGTTCCCGTCGATCGCACGAATCCGCCCGTCGAGACGCGTGTGGACGCGCCGGCTGAGGTGGTAGCCGTACTCGAACGGGCGTGCTACGACTGTCATTCCAACGAGACCGTGTGGCCCGCCTACAGCCGGATCGCACCGATTTCATGGTTGGTTGCGTACGATGTGAACGAGGGCCGGGAGGCGGTCAACTACTCCACGTGGAATCGCTACACAGCCGAGGAACGAGCCGAGCTGCGCGAGGAAACGTGGGAAGAGCTCGCGGAGGGCGAGATGCCCCTCAAGCTGTATCCGCTGCTGCACACCGATGCGCGTCTGTCTCAGGCGGATAAGGACGTCGTGCGGGCCTGGGCCGGAGACGGCGAGCGTTCGGGTGCCGAGAGGCATGAGGAGGACGACGACGATCGTTAGCCCCGGCGGTGTGCTTCGCCATGTGTGTGGATCCTGATCCGGAGACATAGATGAGTCTGTTCGCGGTTGTCGTGCTGGCCGGCCTGGCACTGGCGTTGTCGTTCCACGGGCGCGTGTACTGGGCCTGGGTGGCCCCGGCAGGATTCCTGCTGGCCTGGTGGCTCTACACGGGCTCACGATCGACCTGGCAGCTCGGCGCGGCCGGACTGGTGGTGGCAGGTGCCGTCGTGTTCGGTTTCCCGGCCGTGCGGCGGCGGCTCGCCACGCCGATGATCATGCGTCAGATCGCCCGCATCCTCCCCCGCATCGGCGAGACGGAACGGATCGCGCTGGCGGCCGGAACCGTGTGGTTCGACGGCGACCTGTTCTCCGGCGATCCGGATTGGGACAAGCTCCTCGCCTTCACCCCCCGGCCGCTCTCCCCCGAGGAGCGGGCCTTCCTCGATGGACCCGTGGAAGAACTCTGCGGCATGGTGAACGAATGGGACGTCGTCCAGGGCGGCGATCTGCCTCCCGGCGCGTGGGAGTTCATCAAGAGCCGCGGGTTTTTCGGCATGATCATCCCGCGGGAGTACGGCGGGCTGGAGTTCTCCGCGGCGGCGCATTCCGCCGTCGTCACCAAACTTGCGAGCCGCAGCGTCACGGCCGCCGTCACGGTGATGGTCCCGAACTCTCTCGGCCCCGCCGAGTTGCTGCTCCACTACGGAACCGAGGAACAGAAGAAGCAATACCTGCCGAAGCTCGCCAGCGGCGAGGAGATCCCGTGCTTCGCGCTCACCGGACCCGAGGCCGGCAGCGACGCGGCCGCCACTCAGTCGGTCGGCATCGTTCAGCGCGGGATGTACGAGGGAGAAGAAGTCCTCGGGATGCGCCTGACCTGGCGCAAGCGCTACATCACGCTGGGGCCCGTGGCGACGGTCATCGGCCTTGCATTTCGGCTCCGTGATCCGGACGGGCTGCTCGGCGGCGAGGAGGATCTCGGGATCACGTGCGCTCTGATTCCGGCAAACCTGCCCGGGATCGAGATCGGCCAGCGCCACGACCCGATGGGCGTGCCGTTCCACAACGGTCCGAATTGCGGCACCGACGTATTCGTGCCCCTCGAGTTCATCATCGGCGGCCGCGAGCGGGCGGGGCAGGGCTGGCTGATGCTGATGGAGAGCCTGTCCGCGGGCCGTTCGATTTCGCTGCCATCACTCGCCGTGGCGTCTGCGGAGCTGGCGACCCGCGTGGTCGGTGCGTATGCCACGGTCCGCGAGCAGTTCGACACGCCGATCGGCCGGTTCGAGGGCATCGAGGAGCCACTCGCCCGGATCGGTGGCCTCAACTACGTGATGAACGCCGCCCGCGTGCTGACCGCCGGCGCGGTGGACGCGGGTGAGAAGCCGGCCGTGTTGTCGGCGATCGTGAAGGCGTACCTGACCGAGTCCATGCGCACGGTCGTGAACAACGCGATGGACATCCGGGCGGGCGCCGCGATCTGTCGCGGACCCCGGAATATCCTCGCGAACGCCTACCAGGCCGTACCGATCGGCATCACGGTCGAAGGCGCGAACATCCTCACACGCTCGATGATCATCTACGGCCAGGGTGCGATCCGCAGCCATCCGTATGCCCAGGACGAGATCGAGGCCGTGGCTGCGGGTGACCTCGCCCGGTTCGACCGGGCGTTCTTCGGGCACATGGGCCACATCGTGTCGAACACGGTCCGGGCGTTCCTGCTCGGGCTGACCGGGGGCCTGGTGGCGCGCAGTCCCGGCAGCCACCGGACGAGGCGCTACTTCGGGCAGCTCACGCGCATGAGCGCCGCGTTCGCGCTGATTTCGGACGTGGCGATGGCGACACTCGGCGGCGCGCTGAAGCGCAGAGAGAAGATCAGCGGACGCCTGGCCGACGCCCTGGCGTGGATGTACTTCGGGTCGGCTGCGCTGAAGCGTTTCCACGACGAAGGCGAGCCCGAGTGCGACCAGGCGTTCGTGGACTGGGGCTGCACGCACGCGCTGTTCGAGATCCAGACGGCGCTCGCCGGCGTGCTCGACAACCTGCCGAATCGGGCCGCGGCCTGGGCGCTGCGCCCCATCGTGTTTCCGCTCGGCCGTCGCCTTCGGCCGCCCAACGACAGGCTCGGATCCGCGGTGGCCCGTGCGCTGCTCGAGGACCGCGACATGTGCCGGTCGCTGACGCGCGACATGTACGTGCCGCCGCGCGATGAACCGGGGCTGGGTCGGCTCGACGCCGCGCTGGATCAGGCTCTCGCGGCGCTCGCCGTCGAGCGGAAGATCCGCGATGCGATTCGCGCGGGGAAGCTGGACAAGGCACCGGGCGACATCCTGCTGGACCAGGCCGTGGAGGCGGGGGTGATCGACCCCGCGGAACGTCAGACGGTGATCGATGCCGACGTCATCCGCGACGAGGTCATCCAGGTGGACGCGTTCGAGCCGGAGGTGTTCGAGGAGCTGCGCGGCTGAGGCGTGTCGGGACCCGGCCGCAGGGCCGGCCTGCGGCTACCTGTCGGGTGCCGCGCCCGGATTGACCGGTCGCCGCACGACGGCCGGGAATACGTGGTACCCGTCGTGGCGGCGTCCGTAGGGGATGCGCGTTTCGCTGCCGGGCTCCGCGCCGGGCAGCGTGAGCACCACGTAGCCTTCGGCGGGGAGATTCTGCGAATACTCGTAGCCGTCCAGGACGCTCAGGAACGATGCGGCGGAGTCGGGCGGCTCGAACGTGACCGCCGGGTCGACCGTCCGCGCCAGCAAGTGGCTCGCCTGCCCGGCGAGCCGTACGGTCCACTCGTCCGCGCCGTCGAGGTGAAACAGTGCCTGAATCCGCCGGGCCCGCTCATCCGCATCACCGCCGGCGAACGCCTGTTCCACTCGGGCTGCGAACGCCTCGCGTGGTTCTCCGGGCGGCCCGGTTTCGCTACATCCCGCGACCAGCGCGAGTCCGATAACCAGGGCAGACAGTTTCTGGTTCAGCATCGTCGAGCCACCTAGTACCTCACACGTCCGCCGATGCCGATCGTTCCACCGGCGGATGGCAGTACGACCGGCCCCAGCGAGAGCGTAACGCCTTCGGCGCGACGGGCCTCGTTTGCTCGCCGGACGTGTTCCGGCAGTTCGACGATATCGACGACCGACGAGACCGCGATCGTCGCAGCGCCCAGGATGCCGACCAGAATCGCGGAACCGACCGCCGCATTGTCGGTGCCGAAAATATTGCAGTCGCCGATCGCGCAGATGCCTCCGATCACCGCCGCCGTGGCGCCGAGCACGATGCCCCTGAACTTGAGTCCGTTCAAGCCGCGTTCCGGCGCCCCGCCACCCACGTATCCCGTGACCGGACCGAACATCAGGCCCGCCGAGATCAGCGCGATCCGGGCCTCGTCTCCGCCGACGAAGATCCCGGTCGCGACCGGAGTCGCCGTCGCGAGCAGCGACGCGGCGAACGCCCCACCCGGGGAGTGGTCCGAGTCCTGGGCGTGAACAGCGGAAGGGACGGCAAGCAACGCGGTGACGATTCCGCTGCGCGCAGCGAGGCGGAGCAATGGACGGTTCAAAACGTGGCGATCGTCACCAC
>JAOTWC010000070.1 GCA_029863105.1 Gemmatimonadota bacterium
GGGACCGTTGCTGGATCGGACGGAGAGCTCGGTCGGAGCATTGATCCAGCAGGTTGAGCAGCGGGCATCGCGAGCTCCGTTGACGGCACGCGAGAGCGATCTCCGATACGAGCGATTGCCGATTCTCGGAGTCGATCAGGACTCGGAGGTGCGGCGGTGATCCTCGATTTCAGCTCGCAACTCGACTACCTGTGGGCTCTGCTGCCGGAGGTCGTCCTGAGCATCACGGCCATGACGATTCTGCTGGTCGACGTTTTCCGCCGCGGACCTCGTGCCGAACAGAGCGGGACCTGGGTACCGGCAGCGGCGTTGGCCGGTATCGTGATCGCGGCGATGGTCACCGTCTTCCAGCTCGGATTCGAGGCTCACACCACGACTTCGATGATCGCCGTGGACGGATTTCGTGTGACGCTGACGCTGGTAATCCTCGTCGCTACGGCGCTGGCCGTTCTGTTCGGCATGGACTACCTGGCGCAGCGCGGGCTTGGTATCGGGGAGTACTACTTCCTGATGCTCATGGCGGCTACGGGCATGACCCTGCTCACGGCGTCCCGCGACCTGATCGTCATCTTCGTGGCGATCGAACTGATGTCGATTTCCGTGTATGTCCTTGCGGGACTGGACAGAAAGGACGCGCGGTCCGCCGAGGCGGCCCTCAAGTACTTCCTCATGGGCGCTTTCGCGAGCGCGTTCTTGCTGTACGGGATCGCGCTCGTGTACGGAGCGTCCGGCGCGACGAATCTTGGTCTCGTCGCCTCCGAACTGGCGTCGGGAGCGGCCACCCGCAATCCCCTGCTGTATGCCGGTGTGGCGCTCCTGGTTATCGGGTTCGGTTTCAAGATCTCGGCGGTGCCGTTCCACATGTGGACACCGGACACATACCAGGGTGCACCCACTCCGGTGACCGGGTTCATGGCGGCCGGGGTGAAAGCGGCGGCGTTCGCGTCGTTGCTGAGGATCGTCGGCGTCGGCCTCGCGCCGGCCGCGGTGGTGTGGCACGATATCGTGTGGTGGCTTGCGGTGCTCACGATGATCATACCCAATGTCATCGCGCTGCAGGAGGACGACGTGAAGCGGATGCTGGCGTACTCGTCAGTGGCTCATGCCGGCTACCTGCTCGTCGGCCTCGCGGCGGGCTCGGCGCTGGGCTTTGCGGCGTCGGTCTTCTATCTGGGTATCTACGCCATAATGACGTTGGGGGCGTTTGCCGTCGTCTCGGTCGTCGGCGGAGATCTGGACGCCGGAGCCGGGATCGGTCGTTTCCGAGGCCTCGGCTGGAGTCGACCGCTGCTCGGCGTGCTGCTCGTCGTATGCCTGCTGTCACTGGCGGGCTTTCCCCCCACGGGCGGGTTCATCGGAAAGCTCTACTTGCTGAGGGCTGCCGTAGGTTCAGGCGAGGGTTTGCTCGCTGTGATTCTCGTGCTCTCCAGCCTCGTATCGTACTACTACTACCTGCGCGTGATCTGGAAGATGTACTTCGAGCCGGCGCCGGAGGAAGCTGTCGCGCTGCCGGTGCCGGGCCGGGGCTTCCGTCTCGCCGGAGCGTTGACCGTCCTGATCGTTCTGGCAGCGGGAATCTGGCCGGGTCCGGCCGTCGATGCGGCGGACGCAGCCGGAACGGGTGTCGCGCCCAGCGCGTTGGTCGGTGGGGAGCAGTCCCCAGCGCCGTCCCCGGTCTCAGGCGGTATCCAGGTCAATTAGGCGGCTGGCTGGTATGCCCGATCCCGGCGATCCGGCACCACATCCTCCCGAGGTTGCATGAACATATCGAGTACAATCTTTCGCGAGTACGACATCCGAGGCATCGTCGGCGAGGATCTGACCGAGGAGATCGCGTACGCGGTGGGGCGGGCCTATGCGACGCGCTGGCGCCGCACGACGGGCCGTGAGCACGGTCGAATTGCCGTCGGTCACGACAATCGTCCTTCCTCTCCCGGGCTTGCGGGTGCGCTGTGCGCCGGGCTCAATGATTCCGGTCTGGATGTCATCCTGCTGGATACGGTTCCCACGCCGACGCTGTACTATGCCACGGTCGTCCTCGAGACCGATGGCGGGATCCAGATCACAGGGTCGCACAATCCTCCCGAGTACAACGGAATCAAGATGGTAGTGGCCGGAGGTTCGGTGTACGGGAGTGCGATCCAGGATCTGCGGATTCTCGCGGAAAGCGGGACGTTTCTGGATGGCCAGGGCAGGACCGACAGGCAGGAAATCCTCGAGCGCTATGCGGGCGAGATCGGTGAACGGGCTCGGGTTGACGGGCCTGTGACCGTCGTCCTCGATTGCGGCAACGGAACAGGCAGTGTGATCGCGCCTGAGGCACTGCGGGCGGCTGGGATCAACGTAATCTGTCTGTATTGCGAGTCGGACGGGTCGTTCCCGAACCACCATCCGGATCCCACAGTCGATGAGAATCTCGTCGATCTCATCGCGCTCGTCCGGGAGAGCGGCGCGGACATGGGAATCGGTCTGGATGGGGATGCGGATCGAATCGGTGCCGTAGACGGTAACGGCCGGATCGTTCGGGGCGACCATCTGCTGCTGCTGTTCGCGCTCGACGCCCTGCCGGACCAACCGGGAGCCGAGATTGTGTTCGACGTGAAGTGTTCGCAGGCGCTGCCCGAGCTGATCGAAGCGGCTGGCGGCGTTCCGGTCATGTGGAAGACGGGACACTCGCTGATCAAGGAGCGCATGAAGCAGGGAGGCTCACCCGTCGCCGGCGAGATGAGCGGGCACATCTGCTTCGCGGACAGGTTCTACGGGTTTGATGACGCCATCTATGCAGCGGCCCGGTTGGCGGGCATCGTCCAGAAGGGCGGTCGAAGCCTGGCAGAACTTGCGGATCAGATCCCGGCCTATCCGTCGACGCCGGAGGTCAGGGTCGACTGTCCGGAGGAGGAAAAGTTCGGGGTCGTGGAACGAATGGTCCGGCGCTACCGTCGTACGCACGACGTCATCGACATCGATGGCGTGAGAATTTTGTTCGAGGATGGCTGGGCGCTGGTTCGGGCGAGTAACACGCAACCCGTGATCGTCGTGCGATTCGAAGCGCGCACGCGGGAGGGCCTGTCGCGCATCCGGGACGAGATCGCCGCCGTGCTGGCGGCGGAAGGTGTCACCGTGCCGGAACTGGCCGTTGAACCGTGAGCGGGAAGCCGGGGACGGTCGTCGTCGCGATCGGGGGCAACGCCCTCTCGCAGTCGGGCGAATCGGCGTCGGTCCACAACCAGTTCCGCCACACGCGGGAGAGTCTGCGCGCGATCGTCCCGTTGGCGGTCGCCGGGTGGCGGATCGCGATCGTCCACGGTAACGGCCCCCAGGTTGGCGACGCGCTGGTTAGAAACGAAGCGGGCCGCGATACGGTTCCACCGCTTCCGCTGGGCGTTCTGGTGGCGGGCACAGCTGGGTGGATCGGGTACATGATTCAGCAGTCGTTGACCAACGCGCTCGCCCAGGCGGGGTGCGATCGGCGCGTCGTCACGGTGATCTGTCAGGCGCGGGTGGACGAAAACGATCCCGCACTCGGCGAGGCGACGAAGTTCGTAGGGCGGTCGTTGGACGAGTCCGCTGCGGACAGGTTGCGCTCCGCCGGCGAAGTCGTCGAGAAGGACGGCAACGGCAACCTGCGGCGCTGCGTGCCGAGTCCGATCCCGGTCGAGATCGTGGAATCTCGAATGGTCGGCGACCTGGTGCACGCGGGCAACATCGTGATCGCGGTCGGTGGTGGCGGCATTCCGGTCTTCCGGCATGCGACCCTGGGTCTGGAAGGCGTGGACGCGGTGATCGACAAGGATCGGGCAGCCGCCATTCTGGCGCGTGACATCGGAGCCGAACTGCTGCTGATTCTCACGGACGTGGACGCGGTGTACGAGAACTGGGGGATGCCGGACGCCCGGCGGATCGAGCGTTTGACGACCACGGAGGCGACGGCGCTACTGGCGTCCGACGAACTTGGGGTCGGGAGCATGAAGCCGAAGCTCGAGGCGGCGACCAGCTTCGTGCTGGCAGGCGGCAGACGCGCCGTTATCGCGGCCCTGGGAGACGGCGCTGCCGCGGTAGCGGGGGAGCGTGGGACGGAGATCGTAGCGGATGCACCGAACTCAGGCATAGGGGCTACATGAACATCCACGAGTATCAGGCCAAGGAAATCCTGCGCCAGCATGGGATCCCCGTGCCGCCCGGCGAAATTGCCCGGACACCCGAAGAGGCCGAACGGCTCGCTCGCGAGTACGGCGGCATGACGGTCGTCAAGGCACAGGTACATGCGGGAGGCAGGGGAAAGGCCGGTGGCGTAAAGCTGGCAGCCGATCCCGCTGCCGCGCGCGACGCCGCAGCCAACATCCTCGGCATGGAGATCAAGGGCCTCACCGTGGATCGCGTGCTCGTGACGCCAGCCGTCGAGATTCGGTCCGAGGCTTATGTGGGCATCGTCCTCGACAGGGCGTCGCAGCGTCCCGTGTTCATGGTGTCGGCCGAAGGTGGCGTGGACATCGAGGAAGTCGCCGTGACGAACCCGGACGCGATTACGCGCTTCGCGGTCGACCCCCGGTACGGTCTGCTTCCGCACCAGTCCATGGGATTGGCGTTCGCCCTGTACGACGACATTGAACTGGCTCGCCAGGCGAGCCGGATCATCTCGGCGCTCTATGACGCCTACGTGGCGGCCGGTGCGACGCTGGCCGAGGTGAACCCCATGATCGTAGACGACACCGGGGTGGTGCTGGCGATCGACGCCAAGATGAACATTGATGACAACGCCCTGTTTCGAATGCCGGAGATCGAGGCGATGCGGGACACCGAGGCGGAAGATCCGGCCGAGAAGAAAGCTCGGGAAGCCGGGCTCAGCTACATCCAACTCGACGGCGACGTCGGATGTTGCGTGAACGGAGCCGGCCTCGCGATGGCCACGATGGACCTGGTCAAGTATTACGGCGGCAGTCCGGCGAACTTTCTGGACATCGGCGGGTCGTCGAACCCCGACAAGGTGGTGGCGGCGCTCGAGATTATCACTGCCGATTCGAACGTGAAGGCGATTCTGTTCAATATTTTTGGCGGAATCACACGTTGCGACGACGTCGCTAACGGCATCGTCGAGGCGACGAAGCGAATCGACATCGCTCTTCCAATAACGATTCGACTGACAGGAACGAACGAGCGCGAGGCAATCGAGATTCTACAGGCGAACGGGTTCACCGCGATGACGGATATGGACGAAGTCGTGAAACGGGGCGTTGCACTGGCGGCAGGCGCTGCCGGGGGTGGCGCATGAGTATCCTGATCGATTCATCGACACGCCTGCTGGTTCAGGGTATCACGGGGCGGGACGGGTCGTTTCACACACGGCAGATGATGGAATACGGGACTGACGTGGTTGCGGGTGTCACGCCAGGCAAGGGTGGCCAGACCTTCGAGGGCTCGGTCCCGATCTTTGATACGGTGGCCCAGGCAGCGGACCGAACCGGCGCAAATGCGAGCGTCATCTATGTCCCCGCTCGATTTGCGGCTGACGCGATTTTTGAGGCAGCGGATGCCGGCATCGCGCTGATCGTTTGCATTACCGAGGGTGTGCCGGTCGGTGACATGACGCGGGTGCTGCCCTTCGTGGCGGAGCGGGGAGTCCGCCTGCTCGGGCCGAATTGTCCCGGTGCGATCACGCCCGGTGTGTGCAAGGTGGGCATCCTTCCGGGTCAGATCGTCGCGCCGGGAAACATCGGCGTCGTGAGTCGGTCAGGTACTCTTACGTACGAAGTCGTCTACCAGCTCACGCGAGCCGGATTGGGTCAGTCGACCTGCGTCGGGATCGGGGGGGATCCGCTTATCGGCACGGATTTCGTGGATTGTCTGCGCGCTTTCGAGGCTGATGACGACACGGTCGCAGTAGCGCTGATGGGGGAGATCGGGGGGACGGACGAGCAGGTCGCGGCAGAATTCGTCCGCGATCACATGACGAAGCCGGTCGTGGGTTACATAGCCGGGCGGACGGCTCCGCCGGGACGGCGGATGGGCCACGCCGGGGCGATCATCTCCGGTTCGGAGGGTACGGCGGGCGAGAAGATGAAAGCGTTCGAAGAGTGCGGTATCGGTGTCGCCGAGCGACCGGCCGACTTCGTTGAACTGATCCAGGAACGAATCTGAGGGCATGCACATGGCGGGACGACTTACGCTGGCGATCATCAAGCCCGACGCATTCGCGGCCGGGCTGGCAGGTCAGATCCTCGCCCATCTCCAGGCGCAGGACTTCGAACTGGTAACGGCCCGCGTACTCTGGCTCAGCCGGAGTCAGGCGGAAGCGTTTTATGCGGTCCACGAGGACCGACCGTTCTTCGCCTCGCTCGTCGAATTCATGACGTCGGGGCCGTGCATGCCGATGCTTCTACGTCGCGATGACGCGGTGGCCCATCTGAGAGGGACGATCGGCGCTACCGATCCGGCCGAGGCTGCTGAGGGAACCGTGCGAGCGCTGTACGCGGAGAGTAAGGAACGCAACGCGATCCATGCGTCCGATTCCGATGAGAATGCACGCATCGAAGGAAGCTTCTTCTTCGCCGGGTGCGATCGAACCTGAGTGCCGTGAAAATCCGGCCAACCGGGCAGAAGCGGATTGACAGAATGCATGAATCCTGCTATGGATAAAGGCTTGCCGGCGATCCTGATTACGCGTGCTCGCCTGGCCGAAGGCGCCGTGGACTGGACGGGCACGCTGCCGCTGCACGAGGACTGGGGCGCGGGTGACGCGGAGTTGGCGGACCCGCCGCGCGGCACGTTTCGCGTTGACGAGTCCCGGAATGGGAGTATCCGGGTCACCGGGCAGGTGACCGGGACCGTGGTGGCTCGGTGCCGGAGGTGCCTTCGTGCCGACACGCGCGACCTGCAGGTGGCGGTTGATTTCCGGCTCGAGCCGAGTGTGGATGCGTGGGATGAGGCCCCCGGCCTGTACACGCTGGATGATCAGTTGGATACGGTAGATCTGCTGCCGGCGCTGCGGGAGGAGCTGTTGCTGGGCCTGCCGGAGTTTCCGGTGTGCCGTCCGGACTGCAGGGGTCTGTGCGACGTGTGTGGGATGGACCAGAACGAAGGCGTCTGTAACTGTAAGACGCAAACGATGGATCCGCGTTGGGAGTCGCTGCGCCAGATCGCGGGCAGCCCCAAGGCGGACGAAGATCAGAATCAGGAAGGTCAATGATGGCGGTACCCAAGAGAAGGACCTCGAAGCAGCGTAAGCGCAAGCGGCGCGGAGGCCATCAG
>JAOTWC010000071.1 GCA_029863105.1 Gemmatimonadota bacterium
GGCCAGAGCTTCCTCCGCGTGCCGACGCAGTTCCTGGATCAACAGGCTGCCGGTCAGATACGAGGTGGCCTGACCGGGTACCGCGATGTACCGGCTGACTTCGGACTCGACGCCCGCCTGCGATGCAGCCGTATTGGCCATCATGTAATCGACGGCTTCCTGACGGCTCCAGCCGAGGGCGTGCATGCCGGGATCCACCACCAGCCGCGCGGCCCGGAACGCCTCGTTCGACAGCATGCCGAGCCGGTCCACGTCGGCCGTGTAGAGCCCCGCCTCGTCGGCGAGTCGCTCCGTGTAGAGAGCCCACCCTTCGCCGAGTCCCGAGCTGAAGAAATACTTCAGCACTGGATGTACGCCGGGCCCTTCGAGTCCGACGTATACCTGCATGTGATGCCCGGGATAGGTCTCGTGGAACGTCGTCGCCTCGAAACCGTCGCCGCGATTCAGATTCCGGGGCTCGTGGACACCGAATTCATATGTCCCCGGCGTGCTCCCATCCGCCGCTCCCGCCGAGTAGAAACCGCCGCCCGTAATCTGCATGAAATCCGGATACGGCTTGAGGGCTACTTCCGCCCGCGGTACGGTGCCGAACCACTCCGGCATGGCATCCCTGGCCCGATCCACGGCCGCCTGCGCGAACTGGACGATCTCTTCCTGCGTCGCAAAGCTGTTGGCCGGATCGGCCCTCACGCGACGCAGCAGTTCCGGCAGGTCTCCCGTCCCGAAGCTGCGAACGCCGATTTCCCGCATCTCGGCATGGATCCGCTCGATCTCCCGCAATCCCGTTGCGTGAATTTCTTCGGGAGTAAGCGGCAGCGTCGCGTGAAACAGCACAGACGCCAGGTAGCAGTCACGGCCGCCGGGATCCGAGGTCACGCCAATCGCCTCGCGAGCCGTCGCCACGTACTCGTCGTTCAGGTAGTCCCGGTAGCGCTGGGCCGCAGGCACGATCTCATTCGAAATCACCGACGCCAGGTCGGCGGCGAATGCTGGATCATCGTCACGTGTGGCCGGCTCGTAGAACGGCGACTCCTCCGCCGACACGGACAGCAGCGACTCGATCTGTGCGATCACCCGCAGCACGTTCGATCGCGGCGCGGTAAACCCCTCGCGGGAACCGACGCGCAGGTTGTCGATCTCCGTGTCGACGTAGCGCGCGACATCGCGGGCACGCGCAATCGTGTTGGACCGCGCCTCCTCCGTACCGACGGGCTGCTTCGCGAACACTCCGCCGAAGAAATTCTGCCACCCCGTCCATGTGGGGCTCACGTTCCACAGGTGCGTCCGGCACACTCGGCGGGCGATCGATGCCTGCAGGCGCTGCAGGGAAAACGTGTACGGCACCGCGGCTTCCGTTCCGGTCAGCGAGTTCGGATCGATCGCCTGCAGCCGATCTACCCACGCGTCCTCGCGGGCCTGCCAGGCTTCGATGTTCGCGAGACTGTGGTCGCCCATGCGGTCGAGGGGGGCCGGATAGCCGGTCTCGTAGGCGTCTTCGGGATATTCGTCGTAGTATCCGGCCACGTATTCGTCGGCGATCGCGATCGCCTCAGCGACGGGATCGGACCCGGCGTCGGGCCCGGAACAGGCTACGAAAGGAAACGCGGCAAGCACGGCTATCACGGTTCGTCTCATGGAGCCTCCCGCAAGATCTGCAGTGTCGTTCGGTTCGTCATCCGGGCGTCCGGTACCAACAGTATACGGTCGCCGCGCATCCGTCGGGTCCCCGCCGCCTGACATTCCGGAATCTGTCGACCTCGATCGTCTCCCTTGGCACCTATTGAGTCGCCGGCCGACCCCGCAGTCCGATGAACAGCGACGCAACCATGACGACGACCGCGGCGGCCACCAGGACCATCGACAACACCGGCGCTACACCGATTGGGGCGATCAGCCAGGTCAGGCCGTACCCGAAGCCGGCGAGGACCAGTGCCCAGCCGGAGAGGCGCTTCACGGAGTGTGCCTCCGGCGCGTGACAGCCTGCATCCGAGGGCTTGTTGTCAAACCGGAACTGAGATCAGTTGCCGGACAGGCATTGAGCGGAACCCGTGATTCCCAGGAACAGGCGAGGACATATCCGGCGATGATAAACACGAGAGGCATGACCCATATCGCGTTGCCCGTGAAGGATCCCCGGGAATCCGCGCGGTTCTATTCGAGTCTGTTCAACATGGAAGTCCTGTCCTGTACAGCGGAGACGGCCTTCTTGAAAACGGCGGGGTCGGGAGACCTGCTCGCATTCGGCCGCTCGGACATCCGGGTCGCGTCGAGCCGGGATTCCATGCACTTCGGCTTCGTCATCGACCCCGAGCAGTTCGACGCGGCGGTGCGCACGATCGAGGAGCGCTCGATCAACAAGCTCTCCGAACCGGGAAGGCGTAACATCGGCCGCTATATCTTCATCGAAGATCCGGACGGGTATGCCGTGGAGATCTTTGAGAACCTCGAGTCTGCATGGTAGAGGGTCAGACGGGCGTGCCCGCTTCCGTCGAAGTGGCGTTGCGCCCCCTTCCCCATTCGATATAGTTGGGACCCGGAGTCCGAGCTTGAACCAGGCAGAAGCGATCACGGAGGCAGCATCGTCGTCATGACCAACGCCAACAATTACGTCCCATCGGCCCGGGCCCAGGCTTTTCTCGATACGGTCGAAAGTCCCAAGTACGAGCGCCACAACGTCAATGGCCTCAAGCCGTTTTTAGACGAGCGCGTACCCGAAGACATGCGCGGGTTCTATTCGCAGGATGAGCTCACGGCGCTCCGCGACCTGAAGGGCACGGAGCGGGACGTCGAGGCCCGCATGCCGGTCAAAGTGACCCGCCACTACTTCGACATGGCGCGGCACAGCGCGCCGCTCAGGCGCCTGGTCAAGGCGAGCCCGGACGAGACCGTCAGCCTCGCAGGTGCGGAGGATCCCGGGTATCAAATGGACTACAGCCCGGTCGAAGGACTGATTCACAAGTATGAAATCGGCTTGCTGTACGTCACTTCCACGTGTTCGGCCCACTGTCGATTCTGCTATCGGGAAGAGCTGATCGGCCGCAAGGAAGTCGAACGCCAGGACGGGACCGTCGCCAAGAAGGGTCTCGCCAGGATCGAGGACATCACGGCCTACATCCGGGAACACAATCGGCTCGTCGAGAACAACGGTGGTCTCCATCCCGAGTCGGGCCGCGAGCGCCTGCGGGAGATCCTGCTGTCCGGCGGAGACCCGATGGTGTTGCCCAACATCAAGCTGGCCGAGTGGCTTTCGGCCCTCGCGGAGGTCGACATCGAGTCGATCCGGATCGGAACGAAGGAGATGGCGTTCTTCCCGGATCGGTTCGACGGCACGTTCCTGGCGATGCTGGAGCAGTTCCACGCCACGTATCCGGACGTCGGCCTCCGCATGATGGTGCACTTCAATCATCCCGACGAGTTTCTGGTGAAGGACGCCGACGGGCGGTACGCCGAAAACCCCAACGGCTCGCTCAAGTGGAACGACTCGGCGAAACGGGCGATGGACGGTCTCAACGCCCTCGGCTGGGTGAGCGTCGAGAATCAGTCGCCGATCATCCGGGACATCAACGACGATCCTGATGCGATGCGGATCATGCAGCGCGCCTTGAAACGGGTCGGCGCCGAGAATCACTATTTCTTCTGCGGCCGCGATATCGTGGCGCACGAGGCGTTCAACGTCCCGATCGAAACTGCCTGGCACACGCTGAACGAGTCCCAGAAGGGGCTGTCCGGCGTCGAAACGCGTGCCCGGCTCTCGATCACGCACTACAAGGGAAAGACGGAAGTGGCCGCGGTGACCAACGGGCCGATTCCCGGCGTGCCGGGGACCGAAAACGGTGTCGTGATCTTCAAGATCCTCCGCAACGCCGCCAGTGCGCCCGATCGCGGGAAGGTGTGCATCGTGGGTCGCAACCCCGAGGCCATCTGGTTCGGCGGCTATGCGGACCGGGTCATCTACGACGAGGCAGGGTTGTTCGACTACGCGCGGGTACAGGCGGCGAGGGTCGCGGCGGAGGCGGTCGGGACCGCTCCGTGATCAACAAACAGGTCGCGAGCGTGGCGGAAGCGGTCGCCGACGTGTTCGACGGCGCGACCGTGATGATCGGGGGGTTCGGCGAGGCAGGCAGTCCGATCGAGCTCATCCATGCGCTCATCGACCAGGGAGCGACCGACCTCACGGTCGTGAACAACAACACGGGCAGCGGTGAGGTCGGCCTGGCGGCGCTGATCAAAGCCGGGCGCGTGTCCAAGATGATCTGCTCCTATCCGCGCAGTACGAACTCGACGGTGTTCCCCGACAAGTATCGCAGCGGGCACACGGCGCTGGAGCTCGTACCGCAGGGCACGCTGGCCGAGCGGATTCGCGCCGGGGGCGCAGGCATTCCGGCCTTCTACACACCTACCGCCGTCGGCACGCCGCTCGGGGAGGGCCTGGAGCGCCGGACGTTCGATGGTCGTGACTACCTGCTGGTGCATGGCCTGACGGCCGACTTCGCGTTCATCCGGGCGCGCGCGGCGGATCGTCATGGTAACGTCGTGTACAGCAAGACCGCCCGGAACTACGGACCTGTCATGGCCATGGCGGCAAGGACGACCATCGTGCAGGCCACCGCCGTGGTTGACGTCGGTGAGTTGGACCCCGAGATCATCGTGACGCCCGGTATCTTCGTGCAGCGTGTGGTCGAGGTCGCCGACCCTGCGCATGAATCCGAACTCATTGCGGCGGGGGTCTCGTACCCATGAGCGAGCGGCACGTGGGACTCACGCGTGACGAGATGGCTCAGCGTTGCGCGCTGGACATTCCGGACGGCGCGTACGTCAACCTCGGGATCGGCATCCCCGAACGGGTCGCCGCGTTCCTGCCGGCGGGCCGCGAGGTGATCTATCACACCGAAAACGGATTGCTCGGCATGGGTCCTCCGCCCAGGCCGGGTGCGGGCGACCCGGAGCTGATCAACGCCGGCAAGCAGCAGGTGACCGCGAACCCGGGGGCGGCGTATTTTCATCATGCCGACAGCTTCGCGATGATCCGCGGCGGGCATCTGGACGTCTGCGTGCTCGGTGCGCTCCAGGTCGCTCAGTCCGGCGACCTGGCGAACTGGTCGACGGGCGCCCCGGATGCGATCCCGGCGGTCGGCGGTGCCATGGACCTGGTCGCAGGCGTGAAGACGGTCTACGTCATCACGCAACACACCACGCGGGACGGTGAGGCCAAGCTCGTCGAGTCCTGCACCTATCCGCTGACCGGACTCGGCGTCGTGGACCGGATCTACACCGATCTTGCCGTCATCGACGTCGTCGACGGAGGCTTTCAGGTCGTGGAGTTGAGTCCCGGGGTGAGCTTCGCGTACGCGCAGGAACGGACTGCGGCCGAGTTGATTCCCCATGAGTGAATCCCGACCCTCGTCGGCCAGCGCACGGTTGTACGAGCGAGCGCTGAAGATCATGCCCGGCGGCGTGAGCCGTAACACCGTGTTGCGTAAGCCCCACCCGTTGTATGCCGCTTACGCCACCGGTTGTCGGATCACCGATCTCGAAGGCGTGGAGCGCATCGATTTCTCCAACAACATGGCCTCGCTGATCCACGGACACGCGCACCCGGCGATCGTCGAAGCGGTGACAGAGCAGCTCAGGAGGGGCACGGCGTTCGCCGAGGCCACCGAAATCGAGGTGCGTTGCGCTGAGCACCTGGTCAGCCGGAACCCGGGTTTCGAGAAACTCCGGTTCGTCAATTCCGGCACCGAAGCGATAATGGCTGCCTTGAAGGCCTCCCGCGCGTTTACCGGCCGCGCCAAGATCGCCAAGGTCGAGGGTGCATACCACGGACTGTACGACTACGCCGAGGTGAGCCAGAACGCCAATCCGGGTAACTGGGGGGACGTCGATGCACCCATCAGCGTGCCGACGGCCAGGGGGACGCCACCCGCCGCGCTCGCCGACGTGGTCGTGATTCCGTTCAACGATTGCGAACGGGCGCTCGCCCGTCTCGACCGGCACAGGGGAGAGCTGGCGTGCGTGTTGATTGACCTCATGCCCCACCGTGTGGGACTCCACCCGGCCGACCCGCCGTTCGTCAAGGCAATTCGTGAGTGGACCGAGGCGGATGGTGCGTTGCTCGTGCTCGATGAGGTCATCACGTTCCGCTCGGAATACGGGGGCGCGCAAACGTGGTACGACCTGACCCCCGACCTGACGGCGTTGGGCAAGTTCATCGGAGGCGGTTTCCCGATCGGCGCACTTGCGGGAAGAGCTGAGGTGATGGACGTCATGAACCCCCTCGCCGACTTCGTGCAGTTTCCCCACTCAGGCACGTTCTCGGCGAACCCGATTTCGATGACGGCCGGCCTGACCGCGATGGAACTGTTCGACGAGGAGGCCATCCAGCGGATCAACGCCCTGGCGGCGCGCGCCCGGGAGGGCATCGAACAGGCCATCTGCTCTACCGGTATCACGGCCTGCGTGACGGGCGCCGGTTCGATGCTCCGGGTGCACGTCAAAGCATCCCCGCCCACCAACTATCGCGAGGCGTTCTGGCACGCCGAGGAGAGGCGGCAGGTGACCCGATTGCTCGACCACCTCCTCGATGAAGGCATCACGATGATGAACACGTGTTCCGCGGCGTTGTCGACGGCGATGGGTGAGTCGGAGGTCGACGCGTTCGTGTCGGCCATGGAGCGTGGGTTCAGGGTCGTGGATAGCGAAACACGCAGTGGGGCCCGTAGGTGAGCAGGTCGATCGTGGATTCGAACGAAGCTCCGAGCCGTTCCGCGACGCGCTTCGACGGTTCGTTGCCGGGATCGATGTAGCTGACGAGCGACTCGGTGCCGACGGAATTCCAGGCGTAATCCCTCGCCACGAGTCCCGCCTCCGTCGCGTAGCCCCTGCCCTGTGCGTCAGGTACCAGCCAGTAACCCAGTTCCAGCTCGGGCCAGCCGTCGGAAAACCACAGCCCCACACATCCGGCGAGAATGCCGGTCCGCTTCTCTTCGACCGCCCAGTATCCGTAGCCCCGCAGGGCCCAATGACCGATAAGAGTGGCCATTCTCCGCCATGCGCCTTCGCGCGGAGCCTGCCCTCCCACGTACTTCGCGAGCTGCGGATCGGCGTAGTAGGCCGCGTAGGCCTCGAAGTCGGCCTCCTTCCACTGCCGCAGCAGCAGCCGCGGCGTCTCCAGTTCTACCGACATCTCCCTACCCCATCCGCTCCGCCACGGCGTCGTAGA
>JAOTWC010000072.1 GCA_029863105.1 Gemmatimonadota bacterium
GCTGGACATCGGCGTGCCGATCGGCTGGGTGGACAGGGATCGCAGCGAGGCGCTGCTGTGGGACGTGTTCCAAGTGGATTATCTGCTGGAAAAGGAGATCTGGCCGGAACCATCTACCCGGCAGAGCATTCCAATGCAGTACTTCCTCGCCTACCTGACGCTGGGGTATGCGCACGACCTGCGGGAGTCACCGGAACTGTATCAGCGGTCCGTGGACAGGGCCGCGCGTTTCCAGGCCCTCGCGGAACGCGTCGTCCGCTAGCGAATCCTACCGTCCGATTGCCACCGTATCGTCGAAAATCGTGAACGGGCTGGCGATCGCTCCTTCGTGGGCGGCCTCGATCAGCACACGCGCCGTGTCGGTCAGCACGCGGGCGAGCAGCCCGGCGAATACGTTGCGATAGAAAGCGTCCGGCCTGACGCGTACCTCTCCACGCACGAATCTCGCGTCCACTGGCGCCGGATAGGTGAGCGTCATCGAACTGTCAGGCGCGAGCCGCGTGTCGCTCGACTCCACCCAGCTGCCTCCCTGGAGCGCGACTCTGCGCACGATTTCGGCGGAACGAGCGGCTCCGGGAATCGGAGATCCTGTCCCGTCGAGCAGTTCCAGCGTCACGTCCACCGCCGGCGTCACATAAGTCGGAAAGCGATGCCCGGTGCCCGAATTCGTCACGCGCAGCCCGACGCGGCCCGGTTCCAACTCTGAGCCCTCCATCCACTCGATGGTCACGCCGGCCCGCACCATGTCCGGATCGTGAATCCCGCGCCAGAGATGTCGGCGGTCGGGCATGTGGCAGGTCTGGCAGCCGACCCCCTCCGTGGCATACCGACTGTCGAGCCACTCTTCGTAGGTGTTCTGGAGCGACTTGCCGTTCGGAGCCGGGGACGCGAACTGGTGGCAACCGGCGCAGAATCGCGAGTCCTCGAAGTAGTCGGATCGGACGACTCCACCGTGCGGCATCCCCTCGGCCGACGGCGCCGTGGCCCCCTCCCGCGTCGGCGGTCCGTATCGCACCTGGCCGCGCACATGACACGCGGCGCACACGATCCCACCCTCCTTGAGCTGCGGGTCGAAATCCGGATTGGTGCCATGGCCGCCTTCCGGCAGCGGCAGCTTGGACTGCTGTTCGGACAACGGCCCGTGACACACGAGACAACTGCGCACGAAGCCGAAATTGGTCGCCTCCTGGCTCACCAGCTGCCCGGCCAGCCCCGCCGAATACGCTCCGGCGTGCACGGCGGTCTGCCAGTCCTCGTACTGCTGGACGTGGCAGGTGCCGCACTCCGGAGGGGCGAGGGAGGCCTCGAGAGACGACCAGGCAGCCGGAGCCGGTCCCTGGGGTGGAATGGGGCGATTCCAGTAGCCGCCGAGGAAGTCTTCCATCGAGCGAAATTCACGCGGGTCGGCTACCGGCGTGGCGACAGGGGTCGTCACACGGGAGTCGGTGGCGTCTCCGGCACACGACGCGAGGGCCAACGCCCCCGCGATGCGAAAAAGCCCGACCGCTCGCGGCCGGGCCCCAACGCCCGATCGGCTCATCAGAGCCGATCCGTCAACTGAACCTGTTGCTTACTTCGGGGCGGCCGGCTTCGCTGCATCAACCGCATCGTCCGCCATATCACCGGCTGCTTTCATCGCACTGTCTGCCATGTTACCGGCTTCATCCATCGCGTCGTGCGCCATGTCGCCCATGGCATCGGCTGCACACGGGTTCGCTGCGTCCATCGCATCGCCCGCCATGTCACCGGCTGCGTCAACAGCACACGGATTCGCCGCTGCGGCATCCGCGGCGCCCTCGTCCACCGTGGCATCGCCGTTGGAACAAGCGGCGGCGAACACGATCAGCGCCGGAGCGAGCCACGCGGCACGAAACTTCGTCATCTTATTTCCTCCGTTAGAGATTTCAGCGCCCGAGAACCGCTCAAATCCCGATTCCGGTGCCCCTGCATGGACCAATGTGTATGAAAAATCGCTCCCAAAATCAACTCGGGCCGCCGGACCCGGGTTCCGCGGACCTACCGGTCAATGGCGGGGATGTGAGTCGCGAGCGGTTTTTTCACGACTCGATTCTCGGGTTCGAGGTGGGCGGAGCGCTCCTGGATGCTCGTAACATGAAGCCGCCGGTTGCGCAGCGCGATAATCGCATCGGCGGCCGCCGATGCGGCCGACAGCGTCGTCGTGTACGGCACTCCGCGCGCGATCGCAGCCCGTCGAATCATGTAGTCGTCCTGCTGCGCATGCTTGCCCAGCGGCGTATTGACCAGGAGTTGGATCTTGCCGGACAACAGGAGGTCGATGATGTGCGGCCTGCCCTCGTGGACCTTGAGCACGGTCTCGCACGGCACGCCACGACTGCGCAAGTAGTTCGCGGTGCCGGCCGTGCCCTGGATGTCGAAGCCGAGCTCATGGAGGCGCCGAACGATCGGGGTGGCCTTCGGTTTATCGCGATCATGCACCGTCACCACCACCGTTCCTTCCAGCGGCAGCGAACCGTCTGCGGCAATCTGCGCCTTGGCGAATGCCATCCCGAAACTGTCCGCATGCCCCATTACCTCGCCCGTGGAGCGCATTTCAGGTCCGAGCAGAGGGTCGGCGTCCGGAATCTTGTTAAACGGGAAGACGGCCTCCTTGACCGCGACTTCCCGAACGCGAAGGTCATCCGGCATGCCCAGATCGTCGAGGGTCTCGCCCAACAACGTCCGGGCAGCGATCCGGGCCAGCGGAATTCCGGTGGCCTTGCTTACGAAAGGAACAGTTCGGCTCGCGCGCGGATTTACTTCGAGGACGTAGGTCCGGCCGCCGTGCACCGCGAACTGAACGTTGATCAGGCCCCGGACGTCGAGCCGCTTGGCAAACGCACGCGTCCACCGCTTCATCTCTTCGATCTGGCCGTCTTCCAGCAGGTAGGGGGGCAATACGCAGGCCGAGTCTCCGGAGTGGATTCCAGCTTCCTCGATATGTTGCATCACGCCACCGATGAGCACGCGCTCCCCGTCGCCCACCGCGTCCACGTCTGCCTCGAACGCATCTTCCAGGAAACGATCGAGCAGGACCGGGTGGGTCGGTGAGGCGCGGACAGCCTTGGCAAAGTACTCCTGCAGCATCTCCCCATCGTACACGATTTGCATGGCCCGGCCTCCGAGAACGTAGCTGGGCCGCACCAGGACGGGGTATCCGATTTTCTCGGCGATGGTGATCGCGTCGTCCAGATTCATGGCGGTGCCGCCCTCGGGCGCAGAGATGCCAAGTTCGCCGCACAGCGCCTCGAAGCGCTCCCGATCTTCCGCTTCGTCGATGGAATCGACGCTGGTGCCGAGAATCGTGACACCGAGATCCTCCAGCCGTCGGGCCAGGCGCAGTGGCGTCTGGCCTCCCATCTGTACGATCACGCCGTCAGGTTGTTCGTGCTGGATGATTTCGATGACGTCTTCGATGGTAAGCGGTTCGAAGTAGAGCTTGTCGGAGATGTCGAAATCGGTGGATACGGTTTCGGGGTTGGAGTTCACCATGATTGTCTCCACGCCCGCTTCGCGCAGAGCGATCGCCGCCGAGACGCAGCAGTAGTCGAATTCCACGCCTTGCCCGATTCGGTTCGGGCCACTGCCGAGGATCACGACCTTCTTCCGGTCGGTTCGGATCGATTCGTTCTCCGACTCGTACGTCGAGTACAGATAGGGAGTGGCAGCAGGGAACTCGCCCGCGCAGGTATCCACCATCTTGAACACGGGTCGGATGCCGTTTGCGTGCCGGATCGCCCTGACATCTGCCTCGGGACACGCGCGAAGCCGGGCAAGTTCTCCATCACCGAGTCCGAGCCGCTTCGCCGCGAGGAGAAGAACGGGCGACAACTCCAACGCCTGCCGGATTTCCTCGGAAGCCGTCACGATGTCAGCCAGTTCGTCGAGAAACCACCTGTCGATACGGGTGGCCGCAGCGATCTCCTCGACCGTGACACCTGCCGCCAGCGCCCGATGGATCTGGAACGGTCGCTCGGGTGTCGGAGTGCGCAGCGCAGCACGCAGGCTCTCGAGATCGGAGCTCCGCAGGCGGTCGTCTGCGGGATCATCGGCGGGCACCCATCCGACCCGATCGTTCTCGAGCGCACGGAATCCCTTGAGCCACGCCTGCTGGAAGGTTCGGCCGATAGCCATCACTTCTCCGACGGCTTTCATCTGAATGCCCAGCGTAGCGTCGGCCTTAGGAAATTTCTCAAACGCGAAGCGCGGCACTTTCACGACCACGTAATCGAGCACGGGCTCGAAGCAGGAGGGCGTGACCTCCGTAATCGCATTCTCGATTTCGTCCAGCCGGTACCCGACAGCGAGTTTTGCGCCAATCCGGGCGATCGGGAATCCGGTCGCCTTCGAGGCCAGCGCGGAGCTGCGCGACACGCGCGGATTCATCTCGATCACCAGAAGTTCACCATCGTCCGGGTTCAGGGCGAACTGGATGTTGCACCCACCGGCCTCGACTCCGATCTCGCGGATGATCGCGATTGCGGCGTTGCGCAGCTTCTGGTATTCGAAGTCCGACAGTGTCATCGCGGGAGCGACCGTGATCGAGTCGCCCGTATGCACGCCCATCGGATCGAAGTTCTCTATCGAACACACGATGACCACGTTGTCAGCCGCGTCCCGCATCACCTCGAGTTCGAATTCCTTCCATCCGATCACGCTGCGGTCGATGAGAACTTCCGTGATCGGCGACAGTTCCAGGCCCCGCCGCACCTTCGAGTCGAATTCCTCGGCATTCCATGCAATTCCCCCGCCGGTGCCGCCAAGCGTGAAGGACGGACGGATGATCGCCGGATAGCCCGTGTCAACCACGATCGTCGCAGCCTCTTCCGCCGAGCGAGCGAATCCGCCGTGAGGAACCGCCAGGCCGATTCGTGCCATGGCGGCCGCAAACTCCTCACGGTCTTCGGCGGTGCGGATCGCCCTGGTATCTGCGCCGATGAGCTCGACTCCGTACTTGTCCAGTACGCCGGAATCGGCGAGCGCCAGGGCGATGTTAAGAGCTGTCTGCCCTCCCATCGTGGGCAGCAGGGCGTCGGGCCGTTCCTTTTCGATCACCAGTTCGACCCACTCCGGGGTCAGGGGCTCGATGTAGGTGGCGTCCGCGATGTCCGGGTCCGTCATGATCGTGGCGGGGTTGGAATTCACCAGGATGACCCGGTATCCCTCTTCACGCAGGGCACGACAGGCCTGCGTTCCCGAGTAATCGAACTCGCAGGCCTGGCCGATGATGATCGGCCCGGAGCCGATCAGCAGAATCGAGGAAATGTCGTCGCGTCGTGGCATCGGGCGGCAAGCTACGGCGGCGTAGCGACCCGCGCATCCTTTGCAGCGACCCAATCGAACGCGTTATCATCCGCCGTCTCACGAGCAATCGAGTTGACCCCAGGAGGCTCAAATGAAGCGAGGGACCATCGTCTTCGCCGCTGTCGTGTTCGGCACAGCCGGGCTGGCGACAGATTCAGCAGCTCAGGAGTTCCAGACCGGCGGATACGCCACCTACATCCAGACTGGCGCCACTACTACTGCGCTGGCCGATGGCGGCTCGCGTGTAGACGCGATCATCGCCGGGTACGTCCTGACCGACGATCCTTCGTCGCCCATCCACCTGGTCGCCCAGGACTGCGCGAGCACGAACCTCGTCGACGCCGACGGTAACCTCGCGCGCTCCGCCGGCTACTGCGCCGGACGCGATGCGGACGGCGACATGTTCTGGATCTGGTTCTGGAACGGAGCCGACGGCGGGAAGTGGGGAGTCATCAACGGGACAGGCAAGTTCGAAGGCATGACGGGCGGAGGCACGTCCGTTCCCCAGGCCGGCGATCCCGACGGTCGGTTCGCGATCCGCTGGGAAGGCACGTTCAACATGCAGTAGGCACTATGAAACTCCACAGGCTACGAATATCTGTCTTGCTGACGGTCCTGCCGGCCGCGGCCGCGGGCCAAACGCCCGTCCTGGTGGCTCCCTACCAGATCGAGAGCGTCGAGACGCGGTTTGACATCTATGACGGTGAGATGCCCATGATTGGCGTCGCGTTCAAGCGTGCTCCGGATTCGTCTGATCCCGAAGCGGGCATGGCGTCCTCCGAACTCGCTCCCCCGGAGTGGGTTACCATCATCGGAGAGGCCGGCTGGCTCCATGCCAGCCTGTCGAGCGTGGAAAAGCGCTGCGAGTTTCCTTGCTCTCTCGACGGGGGAGACGAGTGTCACTGGACGGGACTGTACGTGCCGGCGGGCGTTCTGGCTGACGTCGGTACCCCCGTCGCGGCGATCCCGGGGCGCTTGGAGCTGACCGAGTTCACTCGGCTCGACGAGGATACGGGGGAAACAGAGTCACTGGCACGCCTCGAAGCTGGCGGTGAGTACGCACCCATGCTGTGGGAGCGGACGCCGGACTGGACGCCTGCATATCGCGTGGATTCGTGGGACGAAGCAACCGGCCTTCTGAACCTGACCATTGTGCAGCCCGGGGGGGAGCCGCAGTCGATCCCGGCGCGCGAGTGCAGAACCACGCCCCGCGAATGGCTGTTGACCGTCGATTGCGGCGGTCTCTCGCTGCTCGCCTCAGCCGGCAGACCGCTTCTGCTGAGCTGGCCGGACTACAACTCGGCCAAGGTGGATGTGATCGCTCGGTTCGACTATGCGGGCTCTCGTCATTATGTGGTCCGGTTCGGCAGTAAGGCCCAGGACCTGGTGGGTTTCGTGTCCGGCGAGCCTGCGGGCTGGAGAGCCCGTTTTCGCCAGCGGGACTGGGCTCAGTTGTGCTGAACACGCAGCCGAAGGCTCCCTCGCAACGGTAGGATGGCCATGTCACAGAAGACGAAAGACTGGGCACTTTTCGGACTCGCGGTCTGCCTGTTTCTGTTCGTGATCGTCCTCAAAGGCCACACGATCTTCACGGGCGTCGACCGGCTGCCCTGGAAGATTCTCGTGCCGGCGCTCGCGGGCTTCGCCCTGGTGCACTCCGTCTACATGCTGGGCTGGCGAAGGGCGGGGGTCCTGTTCGCAATCGTCACGACGGTTGCGTTCACGTTCGAGTTTTACGGGCAGAGCGTCGGCTCACTGTACGGACCCTACTGCTACACGCCGCTACTGGGGCCGAAGGTGGCCGGGCGGATTCCCGTCCTGATTCCGTTCGCCTGGTACATGATGGTCTACCCGAGCTATGTGAT
>JAOTWC010000073.1 GCA_029863105.1 Gemmatimonadota bacterium
TGGCCAATACGGCGGCATCGCAGGCGGGCGTCGAGTCCGAAGTCAGCCGGTACATCGCGGTACCCGGTCAGGCCACCTCGTATCTGACCGGCAGCCTGTTGATCCAGGAACTGCGTCGGCACGCGGAGGAAGCTCTGGCCGATCGGTTCGACATTCGCGAGTTCCACGATCTCGTCATCGAGGACGGAACGGTCACCCTGTCCATGCTGAAGGCGAAGCTCGAGGCGTGGATCGAGGCGGCAAGGTAGGCGCCACCCAACCAAATCGGCTCGCGCGTAGACTTCGGCCGGCTTGGAAGCACAGAAGGACGCGGGCGACCCACCCTTTTTTTGGGGCCGGGCCGCCCGCGGAACCTCACAGTCCGACCTGGAGGCCGAGGCTGACTCCTCCGCTCTCGGCCCTCACGATCGGCCTCGCCACGGAGACGTCCATCCACTGCTCGGTTTTGACGAGCAGGCCGACCAGCGCACCCGCTGCCGCACCCGCCAGCGCGCTCCCTGCGATGATCGTGGCCTCGTGCCCCTCGCAGATGTCGAAGTTATCGATGCCCGTATGGCAATCGTCGTCGAGCGCGAGCGCCCCCACGATGCCCAGACCCAATCCGAAGCCGCCGCCGTACAGGGCACCCTTTCCGGGGTCCCCTTTCAGGCCACGGCTGATCTCGGCCCTCCAGATCCGGGCGCGATCGACGGCAACGATCGGGCCGTCCATCGTGTCCATGTGAACCCACAGCGAATCGTGCTCGACCCTGTCGATATGCCCAACGAGGGTCTCTCCCGGCGCCGAGTGCGTGCTTCCGCTCGCGCTGAGTCCGCCCACCGACAGCCGGACGCGCATGCCCGGATCCAGCTCGGCGGATTGTGCCGCCGCCTGCGGGATCGGTACGATCGCGAGAATCGCGGCCGCGGCGATGAGTAGCCTGTTCATGATCCATCCCCCCTTCTCGTTATGTCGGACACTGCCTGAATCGCGAGGTCGACGAACCTGCGGAGCCACCCGCCGGAACGGCCCCTCCTGGTGAGCCTGATGGCCTGCAGGACTTCCTGCCGGCTCGCGTCCGGTTGCCGCTCCAGGAACTCGTCGATTGCGACATCGATGTCCTCGCTGAGCTCCCGTGTATGTCTTCCGTGTTTTGTAGCCACCGGATCCTCCTCGCCCATGCGGCTAGTTGGAACGCAGCGCGATGTCACCTGCATTCGTGGAAAGCCTCAGGCTCGGTCCACCGTTTCCAAGCGTTCCGACCATCTGCCTGCCGTGCGGGCCGCCCGTGATGGAGAGCGGGAAGTCCGTGGTGATCGAGCCGCTGAGCGTCGCCCCCCAGACCTCTGCCCCCGCATTTCCCGGAATCCTCACGCTCACGTTTCCGTTGATTGCGGTGAACTCGAGATTTCGCCCCCATCCGGCGCCACCGATCGACGCGGTCACGTCCCCGAACGTGGTAGATCCCTCGGCCAGGCCCGCGGTCGAGACGTCGATATCCCCCGACACCGTCCGGGCGAACACATCGCAGGAGACTCCGTCAGCCCTCACGTCGCCGTTGATCGTTCCACCCACGAACTCGGCGTCGGCAGGCACGTGGACGTCGAATTTCACCGTGACATCGTTGTGGCGTGACGAAAGCTGGCCGTTGAGCGCCCCCGGGAGGCACTGATTCGCCGGCAGCCCCGGCACGTCCGGGTATACGGCACACACCGTCACGCGTCCGGCCGTCTCGACCACGTCGATCCTGACGGACGACGGATCGTCGTCTCTCCCCCGCTTGACCGCCGCCACCCGCACCTCGTTGCCGACGCCGGGAAGGATCCGCACGTTGCCATTGAGGTTCTTGATCTCGACGGTGCCGCCCGGCGCGAGCTGCCCGCTCCACTCGAAGGTCTCCGTGTCACCCGGACCGATCGGATCGAGGGGGCCCGTCGAGTCGTCGCACCCGGCCAGGAATGCCGCGGCCCCCAGCAAGGTGACCGCCTGAAGCAGTGAGTTCGTTCTGTTCTTCATGATCCACCTCCGTACCTGGTTTGGCCGCGCCGGGCGCCGGCGGCTGCCCGCCGAAATTGCCCGCCGCCACGGGCGCGGCTACGTTCTGACCTGGACGCTAGGTGGGCTTCATCTCACCGATGTCTCGCTGCCGTCATATCGTGGGTTACGCCTGATGAACCTTCGATCGCCAGTCCCATGATCACGTTCCGGAGTCTCGGTTCTGTGGAGTTGAAGGGCTCCGACGGCAACGATCTCCAGTCCATCCTTGCGCGCCCCAAACTCCTCGGTCTGCTGTCGTACCTCGTGGCCGCCTCGCCGAGCGGCTTTCGGCGCCGCGATACGCTCATGAACCTGTTCTGGGCCGAGACGGAACCGTCCCGCGCCCGGAGTGCCCTGCGGCAGTCCCTCTACTACCTCCGGCAGTCGCTCGGGAACTCGGTGTTGATCGGGCGCGGCGAGGACGAAGTGGCGATCGATCCGGAGCAGTTGTGGTGCGACGTCACCGAGTTCGAGACGGCGCTGGCCGACGGGAACCTCGAACGGGCCGTCGAGCTGTATCGCGGTGACCTGCTGGCCGGGCTGTTCATTTCGGGAGCGCCGGAGTACGAGGGCTGGCTGGAGCAGCGCCGCGACGATCTCCGCCGGAAGGCGTGCGCGGCAGCGTGGGGGTTGGCGGATCAGGCGGAGGCGGACGGGAATTCTTCGGCGGGACATTGGGCCCGCCGTGCCACGGAACTCGCGCCGTTCGACGAAAAGCTCGCCGCGCAGGCCATCGGCCTGCTGGATCGCACCGGGGACCGGGCCGGAGCCATCCGCCTGTACGAGGCGTTTGCGCAGCGGCTCGAGGACGAGCTGGATCTCCAACCGTCCCCCGAAACGCAGGCCCTGATCGACGAAATTCGCGCGCGGAGCGAAGTTCTTCCGGCACGCGTCCCCTCGGAGGCGCTCGTTGCCGCCGTTCCCGCCGCGGTCGACCTGGCCGAGTTGCGGCCGGACACGGTTCGGTTGCCCGCCCGCCGCTTGTCCCGCAGCGCCGGGTTCCGGCTCGGGCTGCTTGTCGGAATCGGCGTAATGGCTGCGCTCGGCCTGGTCTGGCCCTTCGGCTCCGAGCCCCCGGTGCTGGATCCGCACCGGGCCGTCGTGGCGGTGTTTGACAACGAAACGGGCAGCGCGGACCTGGATCCGGTCGGCCGCATGGCCGCCGACTGGATCACGCAGGGGCTCGACGCGTCGGGCGTGGTGAACGTCGTCCCCAGCACGATCAACCTGGCGTCCCGAGACGATTTCACCGACAGGGAGAACTCCGGAACGAGCGGGGCGATGAGTCTGGCCAAGGCAACCGGAGCCGGCGTGATCGTGGCGGGGTCCTACTATCGCCGCGGGGATTCCGTCGAATTTCAGGCCCAGATCATCGACGCACGGGACGGCAGCCTGCTGAGTTCGGTGGCGCCGACCGGAGGACCGCTCAGCGATCCCGGAGCCGCGGTCGACTCTGTTCAGCGCGCCGTTGTCGGCACCATGGCCGTGCTGCTCACACCGGGCCTCGCGGCGTCAGCGGACTTGCGCCGGCCGCCGTCGCTGGAGTCTTACCGGGAGTACCTGGAGGGCGTTCGCACCTTCCGCAGCCCGCAGCGCCAGCGGGAGGCGCTGGCGTACTTCTATCGGGCGATCGAGCTGGACTCGTCGTTCGTCACGCCCCGCTTCTACATCGTCTGGGCTCACGGGAACCTGGGCGAGCGGGCCGCTGCCGATTCCAACGCGCAGTTGCTCGCCGCCCGGCGTCCGGAGCTCACCGAGTATCAGCGCAACACGCTCGACTGGCAGCTGGCAACCATGCGGGGCGACCAGATGGCCGCGCTGGAGGCTGCACGGGCCCGGGGCGGGCTCGATCTCGGGGTGCAGGCACTCAGGGTGAACCGGCCTCGGGAGGCGGTCGAGGCGCTGACTGCCGGGCAGGACATCTGGGAATGGTACTTTCACTGGCTTACGCTGTTCGAAGCCCATCATCTGCTCGGTGATTTCGAGCTGGAGCTCGCCGAAGTGCGCAGGGGCCGCGAGAAGTATCCCGAGCGGATGCGGATGCTGGCGGCCGAACTCCGAGTCCTGGCCTCGCTCGGCCGGGTTGCCGACGTCGAGCGGGGCATCGATGCGAGCCTGCTCCTGCCCGCCGAGGGCGATTACCTGTCGTCTCAGTTGATGGGTGAAACGGCGGCCGAGTTTCGCGCGCACGGTTTTCGTCAGGCGTCTGTCGACCTGGCGGACCGTGCCGTACGGTGGTTTCTCTCCCGCCCTGCCGAGGAGATGACGACCCGCGAGCATCGTTACGGGCTGGCGCTTGCCTACTATCAGAAGGAGGCGTGGCCGGAGGCCCGGCGGCTGTTCGAGGAGCTGGCCTCCGAGACGCCCGGTGATGTGAACGTCCACGGGTTCCTGGGCGTCCTGGCGGCCAGGCGAGGAGATCGGGCCGAGGCGCTTCGCATCAGCCAGGCGCTGAAAGGCCTGGCCGCACCCGGCGACTTCGGCCGCGAGACGTACTGGCAGGCCTGTATCGCCGCACTGCTGGGTTACACGGAGCGGGCCACTGTCCTGCTGCGCCAGGCGTACGCGGAAGGGCGCGCGTTCACGATCCTCGTCCACCGCGACATGGACCTCGAGCCCCTGCACGGCTATCCGCCGTTCGAGGCGTTTCTCGAACCGAAGGGCTAGTCGTGCCGACCGTGGCCTTCTTTGTCAGCCGCCGGGCTCCAACGTTCTGCGACGATCACGATGTGCGTATCTGCGCCCGCGTTCGTCCTTCGGCCGCTTCGACTTGAAGGATGCCGGCAGAGCTTCAAGCGCCAGGAAAGCGTCCACCACGGCGGGGTCGAATTGGCTCCCCCGTCCCCGGATGATCTCCTCGAGGGCCGCTTCAGCCGTCCTGGCTGATTTGTAGGTGCGGATGCTGGTGATCGTATCGAACGTGTCCGCCACGGAGACGATGCGACCGCTCAGCGGAATGTCCTCGCCGACGAGCCCCAGCGGGTACCCGAGGCCGTCCCAGCGCTCGTGGTGGCTCGCGCAGATCTCCCGAGCCATCACCAGCAGCGGATTGCCGGTGCCTGACAGAATCGTGGCACCGGCCGTCGTGTGGGACCGCATGACCTCCCACTCCGTTTCGTCGAGCCGATCGTTGCTCAACAGAATCGAATCCGGGATGCCGATCTTGCCGAGGTCATGGAGACAGGCAGCAAGGCGCAATAGCGTCACCGTCCTGTTGTCGAGACCCAGGCCCATACCGATCATTGCCGCCAGGTCGCCGACTCGCGCCGCGTGGGCACCGGTCATGTCGTCACGGTATTCTGCGGCAAGGGCCAGGCGCTGTACGATCTCGAGTTGCGCAGTTTCCAACTCTCTGGTTCGTTCGAGGATCCGAAGCTCGAGCAGCTCGCTGTGCTGCCGCACGTCTTCGTGCAACTGTCTCGTTTCGAGCATGTTCTCGATACGCAACAGAAGTTCGAGCGGTCGGAAGGGTTTCAACACGAAATCCGTGGCGCCGGCAGCCAGGGCTCGCGTCTGAGCGGACTCGCTGATGTCGCCTGTCAGAACGAGGATGGGCAGGAACGTCTCTCCGCGGGTCTTTTCACGAAGTGCCTGCAGGATGGAGAATCCGTCTCGCTCGGGCATATGCAGATCCAGAAGAACCAGGTCCGGCTCGAAGCTGTCGAACAGGTCCTCGACGCCGGCAGGGTCATCCGTGCACAGCACATTCCAATACCCTGATCTGGTCAGGATCTTATCGAGCAGTCGGAGGTTCGTCTGCTCGTCATCAACGATCAGAAACCGTGCGTTCGGATTGCGGACAGCCGTTCCGTCGGTCTGACCGTTGGCACCCCCGGCCACTCCTTCCCGACTAGACATTCTGCCCGGCCCCAGCCTCGAGGGCGGCACGAACAGCCTGCGACAGCTCGACTGCCGTAAACGGCTTCTCTATGAGCGCGACCTTCGGGTCCAGGACGCCCCGGTGCTGCAGCGAATCGAACGTGTATCCCGACATGAACAGCACGGGCAGGTCGGGCCTTCGCGCCGCGACGAGCGTCGCCAGCTCCGCCCCCCCCATGTCCGGCATGACGACATCCGTCAGCAGGAGATGGAACTCAGCACCGGAGTCGATGTGGGCGACTGCTTCGGCCGCCGCTTCGCATTCGACGACCCGGTATCCACACTTGACCAGAATCTTGCTCGCCGCAGCCCTGACGCTCGCGGTGTCTTCGACGAGCAATATCGTCTCATTCCGGGTTGAATCGCTGAACAGCATCTGATTCCGGTCTGCTGTAGTTGGCTCCGGGTTGAGTTCCGACTCCGCCGCGGGCAGATAGACGCGGAAGGTCGATCCGGTTCCTACCTCGCTGTACGCGGTGACGCTGCCTCCGCTCTGTTCGAGGATTCCATACATCGTCGACAGGCCGAGCCCGGTTCCCTCCCCCGGGGCCTTCGTGGTGAAGAACGGCTCGAATATCCGCGCCAGAGTATCCTCGTCCATGCCGAAACCCGTATCGGTGACGGACAGCCGGACGTACCGCCCGGGGGTCAGGTTGCCGTAGGATTTCAGCAGCGTGCTCTGAACCTGCACCGTGTCCGTCGAGAGTATCAGGCTCCCGCCCCCCGGCATCGCGTCTCTCGCGTTGACCACCAGGTTGACGATCACCTGTTCCATTTGGCCGGCATCCGCAAAGGCGAAGGGCAGATCGTCGTACAGGTGGAGGGCGAGTTTGATCTCAGGACCGATCAGTCGCCGCAGCATTCCGGCGATCGATGAGACCACTCCGTTGACGTCCAGAACCGTGGGTTGCATCACCTGCTTGCGGCTGAAGGCGAGCAGTTGCGCCGTCAACCCGGCGGCCCGGTCTGCCGCTGCCGCGATTTCCTCGATCTCGGCCACCGATCCGTCCTCCGGGGGAGTCTCCATCAGGAGCAGGTCGCAATTCGCGATGATGGCTCCGAGAAGGTTGTTGAAGTCGTGTGCCACACCGCCGGCCAGTCTGCCCAGCGATTCCATTTTCTGAGCCTGGCGCAACTGTTCCTGACTGATCTCGAGCGCCCGCGCGGCGGCCGTCCGTTCCGTGACGTCGATCGCGTAGCCGATGACCAGCGCCCGATTCCCAGCCGCACTGCCGATCGGCGCGAATCCACGGGCATGGATCCGCTCGCTCCCATCGGGCATCGTGAG
>JAOTWC010000074.1 GCA_029863105.1 Gemmatimonadota bacterium
TGAACTCAGCCAGCGCCGAGACGTGAGTGATAACACGGCGCAGATCGTCGACACGGAAATCAAGCGATTCCTGGACGAGGCCTATGCGAACGCGGAGAGTGTTCTGACGGAAAATCGGGTGCTGCTGGATGCCATCGCCAACGCTCTGCTCGATCGGGAGACGCTTGACGCCGACGAAATCAAGCTCCTCGATGCCGGCGAGCCGTTGCCACCGGTTCCCGAAGTGGTCGCGGCGCTGCCTGCTCCGGAACCTCCGGTCGTGCATCCGGCGCCGAGATCTGACGAGTCGCCGCTCGGAGGGCCGGGTGGGGAGCCGTCACCGGCCCTCGCCTGATACGGACGTTCGTTTGCCGGACGCCACCTCCTGGGCAATACGGGACGCCACCGTATCGCTTGATACTTCGGTGGTGGTCGGAATCCTGAACATCACGCCGGATTCGTTCTCCGACGGTAACCGTTGGGTTGAGCCGGCCGCGGCAGTCGACAGGGCGCTCCGCATGGTTGACGAGGGGGCCGACCTGGTGGATCTGGGTGGCGAGTCGACCAGGCCCGGAGCCGACTCCGTGCCACCCGAGGATGAATGGCGGAGGCTCGAACCCGTGATTGCGGGCCTGGCGGACCACGATGTCAGACTGTCGATCGACACGACGAAATACGAGGTCGCCAGGCGGGCGCTGGACAATGGAGCGGCGGCGATCAACGATGTATCGGGTCTTCGGTTCTCACCTGATATCGCATCCCTGTGCGCCTCCTCCGGAGCCGGACTGGTTCTGATGCACATGCGGGGCGAACCGGGCACCATGCAGGAAGACGTTACATATACTGATCTGCTGACCGAGGTGCGCGAGTTCCTGCAGTCACAGGCAACCGCGGCGCTGTCGGCGGGTTGTTCCCGGGGCCAGATCGTTGTCGACCCGGGCATCGGATTTGGGAAGTCGGCAGAGGGAAGCATGGAGTTGCTCGGTCGGATAGAGGAGTTGATGCCGCTTGGCTATCCCGTACTTGTGGGCCCGTCGCGAAAATCGTTCATCGGACAGGTGCTGGGTCTTCCGATCGAGCAGCGCGTCGAGGCGACGATTGCCGCCTGCCTGGCAGCGCGACAGGGCGGTGCCGCGTTGTTTCGCGTGCATGATGTGGCGCCCGTGCGCCGAGCCCTCGACATGGCGGATGCGATCGACCGGGTTGCTGGAGGAAGGATGAACGATCAGGCGGAGAGGAGTCAACCGGCCAGATGATCCAGGGTATCCTCGACTATCTGGCGTTTCTCCGCCTCGATTTGAAGGACGTGGCGGAAATCCTGATCGTTTCGTACCTCGTGTACCGCCTCCTGGTCGCCTACGCAGGATCGCGCGCCTTCCAGGTACTCGTCGGCTTCGTCGTTCTCGTCAGCGTATACGCGGTGTCCCAGGCCCTGCAGCTGAGGTTGATACCGTACCTGATGTCTCAGGTGTTCACGTACGGAGCCTTCGCCCTGATCGTGATCTTTCAGCAGGAATTGCGAACGGCGCTGGCCCGGCTCGGTCGGACCCGGCTGTTTCAGTTGTTCGCGGGCCATGAGAAAGAGAGTGTGTTCGAGGCGATCGTCGAGGCGACGGACCGACTGGCCAGGGCCAAGATCGGCGGAATCATAGCGATTCAGCGCGAAGTGGATCTGGCCAGCCATGTGGACAACGGCACTACCCTGGATGCCGTGATCTCCCCGGAGCTCCTCGCAACCGTATTCTCTCCCTATTCGCCGCTGCACGACGGGGCGGTGATCGTGCGTCAGGACCGGGTGTCGTCCGCGGCTGCCGTCATCCTCCGGCTGTCGCAGTCACCTCTGATCGATCGGACGATGGGGACCCGGCATCGGGCCGCTATCGGCCTGTCCGAGGATACGGACGCCCTGGTGGTCGTCATCTCGGAGGAAACGGGACAGATATCGCTGGCCCATCGCGGACTGCTGACCAGGGACCTGCGGCCGGAAGAGCTCCGTGAGCGCCTGCAAGCCGAGCTGCGCCAGGGTCCGGCGCCGGTCGGCCGGCTGGAGCCGGTCGGAGCTGACCCGGGGCGTACCGGACGCCGGTCGACCAAGCGGGAGCCCGCATCCTGATGCGGTTTGACGGGTCCGCGGGCTCTTGGTAAACTAGGTGCGCCGTGATGAGCGGGTGGAGTCGGGCAACCTCCGGGCGGAATGGAGCGGGAACGAGTGAACGACACCAGTTACGAACTGCTGACGATTTTCGTGGACGGCGGGTTCATGATGTACCCGCTGGTCTTGTGCTCACTCGCCGCGCTCGGAGTGATCCTGGCGAAGGCGTGGACTCTGCGCATCGCCCACAGGGACTCACAGCATCTGCTTGAAGACATCGAGGCGCTGGGAACGGAGGGCGAGCTCCAGAAGGCGATCGATCGAGCTCACGAGACCCGGGGGCCCGTTGCTGCCATCCTTCTCACGGGCCTCAAGCGGCTCAGCGAGAATCAGCAGGGGAAGGACATCCAGAAGGCGATCAAGACCACGGGGACGCTCGAACTCGATTTCCTCGAACGAGGCCTCGTCGTGCTGGCGACGATCGCCAACGTCGCTCCCATGCTCGGCTTCCTGGGAACAGTCATCGGGATGATCGCGGCGTTCGACGCGATCGAAGCCGCCGGGCAGGTCGAGCCAGCCCTGGTGGCTTCCGGCATCAAGATCGCACTGATCACAACGGCGGCCGGGCTCACGATCGCGATCCCGGTGAACATTGCCTATAACTATTTTGTAACAAGAATTGACGCGTTGATCGCGGACATGGAACTGGGGAGCCAGGCCGTTCTGGAGATGATCTGGCGAGCCCAGGATTCCGTATCCGCCAGGCGCAACGGGTAACGGTCGCAGAGCCGTAACCAACGACGATCTGACAGGAGCTCACGATGGCGGTTCTGAAGCGTAAAGAGCGGGTTTCGGACGAGATTCCGACCGCCTCGATGGCGGACATCGCCTTCCTGTTACTCGTCTTCTTCTTGACCACTACGGTGTTTAACGAAGAGAAGGGTCTTCCGATCGTCCTCCCCGAGGAAGCCGAGGAGCAGGATGTGTCGGCGAAGAACATTATCTTCTTCATCGTGCGGCCCGACGGTTCCGTCATCGTGCGGCGGGGCGAGAGCGAACAGGAACAGGTCGTGCCGTATAACCAGATCGAGAGCATTCTCAGGACGGAACTGGCCGCGAACGAGAACCTGATCGCCGCCATCAAGACGGACCCGTTCGCTCCTTACAAGCACATGATCAACGTGCTCGACGAGGTGAAGCTGTCCGGTGCGGACAGGATCTCCCTCCAGATGCTCGAGGAATAGCATGGCAAAACGGGGCGGGTTCAGTCGAAAGTCCAGCGCGAGCGAAGAGATCCCTTCGTCGTCGATGGCGGACATCGCGTTTCTGCTGCTGATCTTCTTCATGGTGTCGACGGTGTTCCGTAAGGAGCGCGACCAGCCGATCGAATGGGCGAATGCCGAGGCCACGGAGAAGATCGACGAGAAACGCAAGAACATCGTGCACGTCTGGATTGATGACTCGGGCACCGTATTCATCAACGACCAGATTGTGCCGTTCGAGAGCATTGCCGGCGTGATTCGGCCGCTGTATACCGAGAATCGGAACCTGGTCGTTGCGATTCGGGGCGACCGCGAAGTGCCATACAACCAGATCAACACGATCACGGAGCAGTTGCAGGCCTCGGGCGCGGTGCGCGTGACGTTCGCGACGCGCGTCGAGCAGCGGGTTCAGAGGGCCAGGAGGTAGTCGCATGGCAAGAAAGAGTTCGTCTGCGATTTGGGTTACCGCGAACGAGCGGTTCAAGTCGCGCAGTGAAGACTGGATGACGATGGGTGTCGTGGCTGCCGTGGTGGCGCACTTCGCCTTGTTCGCCCTCTTCCCCACGCTGAATGCCGAGGATATCGACTTCACGGGCGATGAAATCGAGACGATCGAGCTCCCGCCAGAGGTGAGGATCCCGCCTCCACCCGAACAGATTGCGCGCCCGGCCACGCCGCGTGTCGCGGCCGCGGCGCTTGACGAGGACATCACGATCGCGCGGACCGACTTCGAGTCGAATCCCATCGAAAACCTGCCACCGCCGCCGGCCGGAGCCCGCCCGTCGGATGTGCCCTCCTACATTCCACGTGATGTGGAACCGCGACTGAAGAACGGCTCGCTGATACAGCGGCTCCTTCAGCAACGTTATCCGTCGATGCTGCGTGAGGCGGGGATCAGCGGAAGCGTCGTGCTCTACGTGTTTGTCGACGAGCAGGGTCGGCCAGCGAAGTCCCAGGTTCAAACCTCGAGCGGCTACGCCCAGTTTGACCAGGCGGCGGCGAGCATAGCGGACGACATGGACTTCTCTCCTGCGATGAACAGGGACAAGCCAGTTGGAGTGTGGATTCTGCAGAGGATCGACTTCAACACGCGTTAGGCTGCGGGACGGACGTCGGAGGTGGGGCGAAAGATGACGGGGCCGCCGGCGACTCGCCGGCGGCCCCGTTCGCGTTGCCGGTCCGTGTGGCGACTCGTAGACTGCCCGCCGTGGACCATACAGAGTTTTTGAGGCGCGTCTCGCAGGTGAGAGACAGAGTCGCCACCGCGGCGCGCACGGCCGGGCGAGATCCGGAATCCGTGTCGATCCTCCCCGTAACGAAGGGATTTCCCTCCGCGCGGCTGGGAGACGTGGTTGCGGCCGGTTTCACCGCCGTCGGAGAGAACCGGGTCAGCGAGGCACAGGCCAAGAGGGAAGGCCTTCCACATCTTGATCTGGCGTACCACATGATCGGACATTTGCAGCGTAACAAGGCTGCGGCGGCCGTTCGTGTGTTCGACCGGATTGATTCGGTCGATTCGGTACGGCTGGCCGATCGCCTGGCTGCCGTTGCCGGTCCGGCGGGGCGCACGGCGCTGCCGGTGCTGGTGCAGGTCAACGCGTCCGGCGAGGCCTCAAAGGGCGGCCTGCCGATCGAGCAAGCCGTTGCCGGGGTCGAGCGCATCTGCGCGATGGCCAACTTGCGCGTACGGGGGTTGATGACGATGGCTCCGATTGACGCCGACGAGCACATGCTGCATGAGGTATTCGGCCGCGTCCGCCGGTGTCTGGAGGAATGTCGGAACCAGATAGCCGGGTTCGAAGGCATTGAGCTTTCGATGGGCATGAGCGGTGATTTCGAGATTGCGATTGCGGAAGGCGCCACACAGATACGGCTTGGCACCGTGCTGCTGGGAGAGAGGAAGTAATGGATCTGACGCCACTGGACGTTCGCAAGAAGAAGGATGACTTCCGGCACACGGTGCGAGGATATAACCCCGCCCAGGTCGATGCATTCCTGGAGCTGTGCGCCGACCGCCTCGACGAACTGGTTCGTCGCGTTGCGGAGCAGCATGACAGGGCGATGGCTGCTCAGAAGCGGATCACAGCCTACGAGGAGCGGGAGCGGGCACTGAACGATGCTCTCGTCGCCGCGCAGGAGATCAGAGAGGAGACTCGCGCACAGGCCGACGAACGAGCTGCCTTGAGAGTCCAGGAGGCGGAGCAGGAGGCTGCCGGAATCATCCGGCGCGCGGAGGCCGCCGCAGAGGCGTCCCGACGGTCGCTCGACGAACTCCGCGTTCGGCGAGCCGGGTTTCTTAGATCCATGCGCTGGTCGCTCGAGCGGTTCATGGGTGAAATCGAGGAGGTGGAGCTGCGATTGGCCGCGGAGGATGCGGAATCCACGGATGCACCGCGATGACCGCAGTCCCGCGCGTTGGATTGCTGGTTGGGCCGCAGTTCGCAGACCTTGCCGATCGGTCCGAACAGCAAGGGGCTTTCGCATCCCTGGGCGGTCGAACCCTGGTTCCTGTGGCCGTTCGACAGGCAGGTGAGAGCGCGCGGGATGCCGCGTCCCGCGTTCGCGCCGTCTGCGCCCGGGGTGTCAGCATCCTGCTCGTCGTCGACGTCGCGATCCCCGTGCGGCCGGACTGGGCAGCGAACCATGAGCGGTACGCGTTGATCACCGATCACTTGAATCTCACGGGGGACAACCCGCTTGTCGGCCCGAATGCCGTTGATTGGGGTCCGCGGTTTCCGGACCTGACGGATGCGTGGGATCCAGACCTTCGGGCGGTCCTGCACGGGGCGGCTCGGGAGTGCCAGGTCGAGCCGCGTGAGGGAGTCATCGCCGGAGGTGGAGCACTGTCCAGCACGGCGGCCGAGCAGCGGATGCTGCGGGCACTCGGTGCGGACATGGCGAGCGACGGCTTCGTGTGGGACGCGATCACGGGGCGGCATGCAGGGCGGCGCATGGCCGGCCTGGGAGTGATGGTTCCGGATGACGCCCACGGCCGTGAGGCAGACGCGTTCCGTGGGCTGCTGTCCAGCTTTGCGGCCGCGCTGGAAGAAGCGGCTGTATCGCCATGACGTACCGGGACCTGCCGGATTCTGTTGCCGGTCTGGAGGACGAGATCCTCAGGCGATGGACGGAGGAGGGCACATTTCATCGCAGCCTTGAGGCTCGGGAGGGCGAACCCGAGTTCGTGTTCTACGAGGGTCCGCCGACGGCCAACGGGCGGCCGGGCGTCCATCACGTGATGTCCCGGACGATCAAAGACACGATCGTGCGATTTCGAGCGATGACCGGCCGCCATGTGACTCGTATCGCCGGGTGGGACACCCACGGCCTTCCCGTCGAGATCGAGGCGGAAAGAATGCTCGGAATCTCGGGCAAACCGGACATCGAGCGCATTGGCATCGCAGAGTTCAACGCCGTGTGCCGGGAGAACCTGTTCACGTACAAAGAAGACTGGGAAAAACTCTCGCAGAGGATCGGTTACTGGTTGGAGTATGACCGTCCCTACATCACCTGTTCACCTGAGTACATAGAATCGGTATGGTGGGCGCTCAGCGAGATTGCCCGCAAAGATCTTCTGTATCTCGGATACAAGGTCCTGCCGTACTGCCCGCGCTGCGGAACCGGCCTGTCGAGCCACGAAGTGGCCCAGGGCTACGCCGATCGCGTGGACCCTTCGATCACCGTCCGCTTTCCGATTTCCGGCGAGACCGGACGTTACCTACTGGTCTGGACCACGACCCCGTGGACCCTGGTCTCGAACGTGGCTGTCGCTTTTGGACCACATCTCAGTTACGTCGAAGTCGAGAAAGACGGCGCGCTGTACATCGTCGCGCGCTCTCGAGTCGAGCC
>JAOTWC010000075.1 GCA_029863105.1 Gemmatimonadota bacterium
CGGCGTGATTCCGGATCGATTTCCCGCCCCGCTCGCGTGGTGATCCCTGCTACGAGGCCCGGAAACGACGCCTCCAGCTCGGCAGCGCGGAGCAGCGGGATACCGTCGACTTCGACGGCCCGCTCCTCTACCCGCAAGCCTGTGAATTTCATCACGCCGATTCGACCCGTTCGATATTCGCTCCCAGCGCGTTCAGCCGTTCGTCGATGCGCTCGTAACCGCGCTCGATCTGGCCGATATTGAAGATCCGACTCTGCCCGTGGGCTGCCAGCGCAGCGATGAGCAAGGCCATTCCGGCGCGGATGTCCGGACTTTCCACGGTTCCACCGCGAAGTCGGGAAGGACCCACCACCACTGCGCGGTGCGGATCGCACACCACGATACTCGCCCCCATCGCGATGACCTTGTCCGCAAAGTACATCCGCGACTCGAACATCTTCTCGTGAATCAGCACGGTACCGCGGCATTGCGTGGCAACGACCAGGGCGATCGACGTGAGATCGGCAGGGAACGCCGGCCACGGCCCGTCACCGATGCTCGGAATCTGGCTGCCGATGTCGGGGCGGATCTCGAGGGATTGGTCTGCGCCCACGTGAATGCCACCATCCCGCACGTCACACTCGATACCCAGCCGGGCGAATCCCACCCGAACGGGATCGAAATGCTCGATGTCTACCTCCTCGATGTGAACCTCCGACCGGGTAATGGCGGCCAGACCAATCAGGCTTCCGATTTCGATGTGGTCGGCTTGGATCCTGTGCTCGCCGCCGGACAGGGTCCGTACGCCATGGATGGTCAGCCGGCTGGTGCCAATCCCCTCGATCTGCGCCCCCAGGCCACACAGAAATCGGCACAGGTCCTGGACATGCGGTTCGCAGGCGGCATTCCGAATGAGCGTCTGTCCGTGGGCCGTCACCGCGGCCAGAACCGCGTTCTCCGTGCCGGTTACCGAGGGTTCGTCCAGAAAAAGATCGGCGCCAATCAGCCCGGGCGTTCGAAGCTCGTACCGATCGCTGGCCTCCACCTCCGCTCCCAGGCGGCCCAGCGCCAGGAAGTGCGTATCCAACCGTCGCCTTCCGATGACATCCCCTCCGGGCGGCGGAAGCACGACCTCACCAAACCGTGCGAGCAGAGGTCCCGCAAGCAGGATTGACGCCCGTATCCGGCTGGACAGCTCCGCGTCGAGCGATCCCCCCTCCAGCCCGGATGGATCGATGACGAACCGGCCGGAACCGAGGCGCTCTACTGTCGCTCCCAGAGACTCGATCAACTGGATCATCGTCATGACGTCCCGGATTTCCGGGACGTTCTCCAGCGTGACGGGGTCCGAAGCCAGCAGAGAACCTGCCAGAATGGGCAACGCCGCATTCTTGTTTCCCGCCGGTCGAAACCGACCAGACAGGCTGACCGGCCCCTGTATCCGGAAATGCACAGACGACTCCTTCTGTTCGCGTGCGCTGTCGAGTGGACCGATGCCGTCAAGGTAGATCAGGCCTCGCAACCGTGGCAACGAGACGCAGTTTGCTTGACATCACTCTCGGCGGGGCCCACCGTGCAGCGGCGCTGCGAGGATCCCGTCCGCAGAGGGTATTCCGTCATGAACCCGTGTCAGGATTAGGCGCATGAAGCTGTCCGAATACGCTGACCCCGCATTGGTGGTGACGCATATCGAACAGGGAGACATCGGGGCGATACTAGCGCAACTCGTCGCACCGCTCGTGCCGGCGGGGCTCGTGGTCAGTCCCGACAAAGTCGTCTCCTCGCTCACTGCTCGGGAATCGGTGCTGAGCACGGGAATCGGAGCTGGCATTGCGGTCCCGCACGCGATTTGTTCCGCGCTTGCGGGCCCGTGCCTGATCATCGGAATCAGCCAGTCCGGCGTCGAGTTCCAGGCAATAGACGACCAACCCGTCAACGTCTTCTTCGTTTTGCTGTCGCCGCCCGACCACGCTGGCCACCACATTCGAATGCTCGCGCGAATCGCGCGCCTGGCCAAACATCCCGAATTCGTGGACGCTTTGCGCACGAGCTCCGATCCGCATGTGGTTGTGAGTCACATCGAGCGCTACGAAGCTGAGCATATCTGAGTCGGTTCCGTACCTGGAACGCGGCCCATGAGAGGATGATCCGGGGTGGAACTTCTGATTGCCGTAATCAACGACGTGGATCGCGTAGACGAGATCCTGGCAGGCTTCCTGGAAATCGGTGTGAAGGGTGCCACGGTGATTGATTCCGAGGGAATGGGCCGCGTGCTCAGCCAGGAAATCCCGATCTTCGCCGGGCTGCAGACACTGATATCCCGGTCGCGACCGCAGAACCAAACCCTGTTTTCAGTGATCGACGACCCGGAGACGATGGAACACGCGCTCCAGATCATTCAGGAGGTGTGCGGGCGGTTTGACGACCCGGCAACCGGCATCGCAATCACGGTACCGGTGAATCGCGTCGTGGGCCTTGCTCCGGAGCTTACCGAGCCTGGCGGGTGAGGACTCTCCTCGCCGCGTTGGCGTTGACCGTTCTCAGCCTGGTCGGCGCCCGCCTGGCGTTCCCCGCGCGGCAATCTTCAGTGGGTGTGCGGCTCTTCCTCTCCTCCGGATCACATTTCGTGGTATTCGGACTCCTGCTCGGCCCCCGGATGTCGGGGCTGCTGACCGACGAGGTTCTCCAGGGGCTCGCAGCCTTCGTCGCACTCGGACTCGGGTGGATCGGGCTGCTGTTCGGACTGCAGTTCGAACGGGGAGCCCTCAAGGCGTTCCGGCACGCTGAGGTCGGACTGGTGTTTGGCGAAGCCCTGGCCACCTTGCTCGTGCTCGGGGCTGGTGGCGCCGTTCTCCTGTATACGGTCGGGCTGTGGTCCACGGACGCGGCGCCCTTCCTGCTCGCGGCGGCTGCCGCCGGGTGTGTCTCGAGCCCTACCGGCGCAGCCGTCGTGTTCGGATCGACACGAGTGAGCGGACCCGTCGCGCGTCTCTCCAGCTTGTGCGCCAGCCTCGACGGCGTCGTGGGTCTTCTCGCATTGGCGATCGTATTCGCCGCTTTCCACCCATTTCAGCCCCCCGGAGCCCTGGATGTCGGACGTCTGAGGTGGATTCTCACGCCGCTTCTGCTGGCCCTGATATTCGGATGGCTGTTCTATTCTCTCACCCGGGACCGGATAGCTCCCCAGGAGTTCGTTCTGTTTCTGCTCGGCCTGGCTCTCGTCCTGGGCGGTTCGAATCTCGTCCTCGGAACATCGGCCCTGTTCGCCGCCAGCCTGACGGGAATCCTGATCGCAAACGTGTCGCCGATTCGCAGGCGGACGTTTGCGACGCTGGTCGCGTGGGAAAAGCCGGTACACGTGCTGTTTCTGCTGCTGGCCGGCAGCCTGCTTTCGCTGTCAAACTGGATGATCCTCCCACTCCTCCTCGCGTACGTTCTGCTGAGAATCGGCGGTAAGTACGTCGGCGGGATTCCCGCACGACGTCTCATTGCACCCAGCCCGGCCGTCAGCCGGTTCGGTCTGGCACTGATCTCGCAGGGTGGGTTGTCCGTAGCCATCGCCGTGTCAGCTCTGCTGACTCTGGGTACGACGATTCCGAATCCGCGCGCGGCAGCACTGATGTTCGACGTCGTGGTTCTGGGAGTCATGGCAAACGAACTGATCGGACCGCCATTGCTCAAACGAGTACTCGCTGACGGCGGCGAGCTCGCGGCGCCAGGTTGAGACGACCGGGCACCGCAGGTATGTTTGTGTTTCGTGCCTGAGAAGGCTCACGGAGTGGAGGTCGCGTGGCATTTCAAGAGATCCTGATCCTGGCCGCTCTGATCATCTGGACGGTGATCGGTGCTGGACTGATCCCCACGCTGCTCTTCGCGGTACCTCGAATCCTGCGCACTCACCGCGAGCTCAACCGCCTCACCGAGGCAGTCGGCAACCGGGCGCTTCCCGTGATCGATCAGTCGGAGGAGATCCTCGAGCAGTTAAGTCGGATTTCCGCCGTGCTGGTGGCGGATGTCGAGGTCGTGGACCGCACGATCATCCGGGCTGCCGAGTCGCTCGAACGCATCGTCGAACTGGCCGAAGACCGCGTTACCGAAGTCAACGCGCTCGTCTCCGTCGCCGTCGAAGAGGCGGAAGAGACGTTTCTGTCGACAGCTGGGCTGCTGCGTGCCCTGCGAGTGGTGCGCGGGCGGAAGAAGCGCAGGATCGGGATTCGGGAGCGCAGACGGTTCGGTTGAGCCGGTTCCACGTTGTATCCGGCTGCGTGATCGCGGCCGGCCTGCTTGTGTGCCTGCCCGACGTGGCGCTCGCCTGGGGGCCGGCGACACATGTCCAGGCCGGCGTGGACATTCTGCGCTCCCTCGACCTGCTGCCCACGCACATCGCGGGGCTTCTGGCGCAGTACCCGATCGATTTTCTGTACGGAAACCTGGCCGCGGACATTTCGATGGCCAAGAAGTACGCCCCGGTGGGGCGCCACTGTCATCACTGGCACGTGGCGCGCGAGATGTACGAGGCCGCCGGCGATGACGAACGGCTGCAAGCCGCACTCCTCGGATACCAGTGCCACCTGGCGGCGGACGTGCTCGCGCACAACTCCTTCGTTCCGCGCATGCTGCTGCTCACATCGAGCACTCGGGCACTCGGGCACAGCTATTGGGAACACCGCATGGACGCGGATGTCGGGTCCGCCTACTCACACCTGGCTCGCTGGATCGTGACGCGCTATGACCATTCGCATACGGACGCCCTGTTCCGGCGACTCCTGTCGAGCACGCTGTTCACGTTCAGCACGAACCGGCGGATCTTCCGGGGAATGATCCGCATCAACGGCAACGAGAGCTGGCAGGCGATCTTCGACACCGTTGTGGACAACTCGCGCTGGGATCTCGATCCGACCACGGTAGTCCGGTATCAGCGTCACACGTTCGACCTGGTGGCGGACTTCCTGATTCGGGAGACCGAAGCCAGGGCCGCCGCTCATGATCCGATCGGTGAGGAGAGTCTCGGCGAGGCCAAGCGAGTGAGGCGACGCGCCATGATGGCCGGCGGCTGGCGCAGCGGTGAAGCGATCCTGGCGACGGCAGATCACCATTTTCCGCTGCCGGCCGGACGCACGGAGCTGTGGGACCGCCGCGGAGCGACGTCGGCCGAGGCCTCGAAGATGATCGCAGACTCCATGAACACGGCAGGCGATCCCGGCCTGACCGAAATAGCGGAGTGGCTGTCTTCGGGGGGATCAGACCGGACGTAGACCCGCGTAGGCGACCATCACCTTCCGCCGCCCACCCGATTCGAACTCGATCTCGGCTTTCGTCTGCCGCCCGTGGCCGCTTACAGTGAGGATCTGGCCCCGACCGAATTCCGGATGCAGCACGGTCACGCCGGCTTCGATCCTCAGATCTTCCTGTGAATCGGCGAAGTCGTATCGAAGGCCCGCCTGATCACCGGCCGCCGAAGTGTTCAGGCTCGACTTGGCATCCCGCTGCCAGTTGAACGACGCTCTGCTCCTCGGCGGGCTCCGACGGGGCGTGTCGACGCGAGCCCGGCGTCCCAGCCGGCGGTACTCGGTGGCGGCGTCCGGCAATTCCGAGAGGAACGAGGACGGCGCTGACCTTGATTCCGTGCCATAGCGCCACCGACGGTCCGCGTGCGACAGGAATAGTTCGTCTTCCGCCCGGGTGATCCCGACGTAGAACAGCCTCCTTTCCTCCTCCAGCCCCTCCGCCGTCTCCATAGACCGGGACAGCGGGAACAGACCGTCCTCCAGGCCGACGACAAACACGACCGGATACTCAAGGCCCTTGGCGTTATGGAGGGTCATGAGGGTGACCGCCGATTCCGAGTCGTCCAGCTCGTCCAGATCGGTGCGCAGCGAAGCCGTTTGCAGATAAAGCTCCAGGTCGGTTGCGCCCGCAGCGCCGTCCTCCACCTCCCGGGGATCGAAGGCGGCCGCCGCGGCGAGCAATTCCGTAAGGTTCGCGATACGGTCGGAGCCGTCCTCCTCGGCCTCCAGGGCGGCGACGAAACCGAACGAACGAATCGCCTCCCTCAGGACTTCTTCGGCTGTCGCATCCCGAGCCAACTCCGACAGAGCGGAAATCCCCGCGGCGAAGTCGACGAGCGCCCGCGCCCCGGCGGTCGGGACATCCAGGTCCGGGGCGTGCTCGGCGGCCGCGAGAAGCGTGGTACCGCGCGCCATGGCCGCCGCCCGAAGGCGCTCCAGCGTGATCGAGCCGACGCCTCGGCGGGGCCAGCTGACGCTGCGGGCAAAGGCGGCCTCGTCCGCCGGATTTACCGCCAGCTGCAGGTAGGAAAGAGCGTCTTTGATCTCGCGCCGATCGTAAAATCGAACCCCGCCGACGATGCGATACGGCAGTCTCGCCCGCCGCAGAGCGTCCTCAAATGGGCGGGACTGCGCATTCGTTCGGTACAATACCGCAAGATCCTCCAGTCCTCTCTCGCCGGTGCGCGATTGGATCTCGTCGATGACCCACGATGCCTCCGCCCGCTCGTCACCCACCTGAACCACCACGACCGGTGCCCCTCCCTCCCGGTCGGTCCGGAGTCGCTTCTCCTTTCGTGCCGAGTTGTTCGCGATCACTTCGTTCGCGACGGCCAGGATCGACCCCGTAGACCGATAGTTCTGCTCCAGCCTCACAATTTGGGCACCGGGGAAGTCACGCTCGAAGTCGAGGATGTTCCGCAGGTCTGCGCCGCGCCATCCGTAGATCGACTGGTCGTCATCCCCGACCACGCAAACGTTACCGTGAACCGAGGCCAGCGCCCGAATGATTCGGTACTGGGCATGGTTCGTGTCCTGGTATTCATCGACAAGCACGTGTTCAAAACGGCGGGCGTATCGTTCCCCGACCTCGGGAATCGTCTCCAGCAGGCGAACGGACTGCACGAGGAGATCGTCGAAATCGTACGCAGCGGATCGCGACAGGATGCGCTCATACGCCGGGTAGACATCGGCCACGGCGCGAGACATCAAATCGAACGCGGTCGTCGAGAACTCGTCCGGTCCGATGAGCGCGTTCTTGGCGTCCGAGATCCGACTGCGAAGCACCTGGGGCGTCCAGCGGGCAGCATCGAGCCCGACGTCGTCCATCGCGGATCGCACTGCGCGGAGCGC